>JBEGQB010000204.1:0-3735 GCA_041181165.1 Actinomycetota bacterium | reverse complement strand
CGGCTGGGCGGCGATCGCCTCGATGGCGTCGTATCCGTCGAGAAGCTGAGCTTCCTCGAAGAAGCGATAACTGCCGCCCGAACAACCGGTACCGCGCATGTTCACACCGACGTAGGCGAAACCGAGCGCGTTGTAGAGGAGCGAAAGCGACGAGTCACCCGGATTGCTCGGCGCATAGCCCGAGTATTCGACGACGGTCGGGTACGGACCGTCCTCGATCGGTCCGGGCAGGGAGACGTTGATCGAGAGGGTCGTGCCGTCGCGGGTGGTCAGATAACCGAAGCCACCGGCCGGCAGCACCTGACTCGAGTAGAAGTCCTGACTCGGAACGGCGTCGGGTCCGTAGACATCGACGGCTTCGCTGACTTCGCCGCCATCCGCAGTAGCCAGGCGATAGGTGCCCGCTTCGATCCGGCGAAAGAGAAGTGAGCCCTGTTCGTCGACGGTGCCCGAAGCGACCTGAGTCCCCTCGGTCGTCGACACCACGAGTTCCGTGCCGGGTTGGGCATCGGTGATGGTGATCATGTGGGTGCCCGGATTCACCGTGAAGGACGCGTTCGCCTCGACCTCGATCGATGACGGGGTCGACTCGCCGACCTCATTCGACGTTCCGTCGTCGTTGCCACAGGCAACGACGACAAGGAGACAAGCTGCGGTGACCGCGGCGGTGATTGGACGGGTGAATTTCATGGAAGTCCTCGTCGATCGGGGGAAACATGAGGACTGTAGAGCCGCGCATCGGTCACAATGGAGTCGTGAGCGGACACGTGACCAAAGGTGCCCCCGACCTCGGAACGATGGTCGACGATGTTCGTCGCCTCGTGACGATCGAATCCCCGTCACGCGATCTCGATGCACTTTCGCGAAGCGCCGACGAACTCGGGGCGATACTCGCCGAACGTCTGGGTTCGGCTCCGGCCATCGTGTCGAGCGCCAACGGTCCTCACGTCCATTGGTCGGGTGGCGGAGATCCCCGGGTTCTGATCGTCGGCCACCACGACACGGTCTTTCCGATCGGTGCTCTCGAGCGACGGCCCTTCACCGTGGCCGACGGACGCGCGACCGGTCCGGGAGTCTTCGACATGAAGGCCGGGATCGTGCAGGCCGTGCACGGTGTGGCGTCGTTGGCCGACCGTCGTGGTGTGGAAATACTCATTTCGGCCGACGAAGAGATCGGTTCGGGCGCTTCACGTGATCTGATCGTCGAACGAGCCCGTGCATGTGGTGCGGTGTTGGTGCTCGAACCGAGCGCGGACGGTGGTGCGTTGAAGACCGCGCGCAAGGGAACCGGAACCTTCGAAGTCGTGGTGACCGGTCGCGCGGCACACGCCGGACTCGAGCCCGAGAAGGGTGTCAACGCGCTGGTGGAAGCCGCGCATCTGATTCTGTCGATTTCGACTTTCGGAGATCCGTCTCGGGGCACCACCGTGACTCCGACTGTGAGTACGTCGGGAACGGCCGACAACGTCGTGCCGGCCCAGGCGACGATCTTCGTCGATTGCCGAGTGATCGAAGCCGATGAACGCGAGCGGGTGGAGAAGTGTTTTGCTTCACTCGTTCCCTCGGTGCCGGGAGCGAGTATCGAGATCCGCGGAGGATTCAACCGACCACCGATGCCACCGACGTCCTCCGAGTGGCTCTTTCCTCTGGCCGAAGCGGTGGCCACCGAGCGCGGGCTCGGGCCGATCGCCGGAGTAGCGGTCGGTGGAGGGTCGGATGGCAACTTCACTGCTGCGGCCGGAGTGCCGACTCTGGATGGTCTGGGTGCAGTGGGTGGCGGAGCCCACGCCGATCACGAGTGGGTCGACGTCACCGCCATGCCGTCACGCGCCAATTTGATCGCCGGAATCGTCGAGCGTTTGCAGAACCGCAACTGATCACGGGTGATTCAGGCGGGAGGATTCTCGTCGCGTCGTTCGTCGAGAAATCTCTGGAATTCAGCGGCGAGATCATCCCCGGAAGGCAGCGCGGCTTCGGCGCGGCGATCGAAGTCCACTTCGAGCATGCGCACATGAGCACGTGCCTTGGCGTCGGCATCGACGAGATGATCGTGAAGCGCGCGTGCCCGGTCGATGTCTTCGCGAAGACCGATGTGTTCAGTGGGCACCCCGAGGACGTGTTCGAGGTGCCGGAGAAGCGCGGCCGACGACTGAGGGTGCTCGGTGTTGCCGAGGTAGTACGGCACGCCGACGCGCAGCGAGATCGCCGGTAGTTCCTCGCGTTCGAACTGTTCTTGAAGGACTCCGGCCACACCCGTGATTCCCTGATACGACGGGCGGGCCAACCCGAGAGAACGCGCCAGCCGAGGATCGACGGTGCTTCCGACCACCGGGGGGACCCGCGTGTGCGGAATGTTGTCGACGGCGGCGCCGACGGTGACGATCGCTTCGCACCCGAGTCGTGTGTACGTGGCCAGCAGGCATCGGACGAAGGTGCGCCACCGGACGTGCGGTTCGACACCCGACATCACCACGACGTCTCGCGCTGCATCGGGGAATCGAAGGGCGACGATCGAGTTGTCCGGCCACTCGATGTAGCGCTCACCTTCGTCGTCGAGACGTGCCTCGGGGCGCAGGCGGGTGAAATCGAAGAAGGGATCGGGCTCGATGCAAGCAACGTCCTCGTATTCGGTCTGGGCGATCAGGTATTCGAGAGCGTTGGTCGCGGTCTGGGCGACGTCGAAGTAGCCACCGAGGGCCACGACGAGAACGGGACGACGCAGTGGCTCGGCCAATCCGTGCCACGTGAGGACGTCGTCGACTTCCATCAGGCCGACAGACGTTCGACGACGTGATCGACGCAAGCGGTGAGAGCCACGACGTCCTCGGAGTCGATCGCCGGGAACATGCCGACGCGTAGTTGGTTGCGTCCGAGTTTGCGATAGCTGTCGGTGTCGACTACACCGTTCGCTCGCAGTGCGGCACAGACGTCGTTGGCCTCGACTCCGGTGATGTCGATGGTTCCGACCACGTGCGAGCGCTGCGCCGGGTCGACGACGAAGGGCGCCGCCCATTCCCGCGAATCGGCCCATGAGTAGAGAGCCGACGAAGATCGACGTGAGCGCTCGTTGCACGCCGCCAGTCCGCCGATCGAGTTCATCCAGTCGACCTGTTCGGCGAGCATCACGAGTGTGGCCAGCGCCGGGGTGTTGTAGGTCTGGTTGGCGACGCTGTTGTCGAGGGCGATCTTGAGGTCGAGCGAGGCCGGGATCCAGCGTTGGCTGGCACCGATTCTCTGAATGCGTTCGATGGCTGCCGGCGAGCACGCCGCGATCCAGAGACCGCCATCGGATGCGAAGCACTTCTGCGGGGCGAAGTAGTACACGTCGACTTCGGTCGGGTTCCAGAGAAGTCCGCCGGCGGCCGATGTCGCGTCGACGACCACGAGAGCCTGACTTCCCGTCGGTCGGGTGAGCTCCATCATCACGCCGGTCGAGGTCTCGTTGTGGGTGAAGGCATGGATGTCGACCGTCGGATCGGCCGTCGCGCGCGGGTGAGTTCCGGGCGGGCTGTCGATGACGGTCGGGTCACCGAGATGAGGAGCGGATTTGGCCGCTTCGGCGAACTTCGACGAGAACTCGCCGAAGACGAGATGCTGACTCTTGTTCTCGATGAGACCGAAGGTTGCGACGTCCCAGAACACCGTCGAACCACCGTTGCCGAGAACGATCTCCCACCCATCGGGCAAGCCGAAGAGTTGGCTGAGTCCGCTGCGCACGCGACCGACGAGGTTCTT
>JBEGQB010000203.1:0-3816 GCA_041181165.1 Actinomycetota bacterium | reverse complement strand
CGGCGGCTCTGACCGATCTCGAACGACTCTTCGAGACCGACGTACTCCAGCAGACGACCAACCCGTTGGCCATTCTCCGTCAGTGCACGTCCGTGGTGACCGATGAACTCGCCCGCATCGGTGCTCGTCCGGTGGAGCGGGACGAATTCCACCAGCGGTCGTTTCCCACCGACCAATTCGACCTCAGCCCGGCGACTTGGGCCGACGTCGATGAAACCCTCGTGGAACCCGGCCTCGAATGGGGGGCCTTCAAGGCTGCATCGGTGATCCAACGCCGGCGAGAAGCTTCCACCGACCAGTAGTTCATCGCTGGTCATTTGGCCGGACGGTAAGGGGAGTCGGAGCGGTCGTCGGCGAGACTGTCGGCATGACTGGTCGCCGCGAGGTCCTCGAGAACCCGTCTCTGCGCGGCGTCCGCCTGGCACGCGAGCTGTCACGCGCCACCGACGAATGGTTGGCGGGGCTCTGGGCGACGGCCACCGAGCAGATGACGAAGCGAGCAGCTCTGGTGGCGGTCGGTGGTTATGGCCGAGGAGAGCTGGCACCTTTCAGCGATCTCGATCTGATCCTTCTGCACGATGGAGCGAAGAACATCGACGAAGTTGCTTCGAAGATCTGGTATCCGATCTGGGATTCAGGAGTCAAGCTCGGACATTCCGTGACGACCGTCAAGCAACTTCTCGAGTTGTCGAAGACCGAACTCGATTCGGCCACTGCGAATCTGAGTGCACGACACATTGCCGGCGATCCAACCCTGACCGAAGAACTCCGCAACGCAGCAACCAACGCATGGCGCGCATCCCCCGAATCGCGCCTGCCTGAATTGATGCGCCGGGTACGTGATCGCCAGGAAGAGTTCGGAGAGGTGGCCTTCCTGCTCGAACCGAATCTGAAAGAGGGTTACGGCGGCCTTCGCGACGTACATGCCCTCAAGTGGGCCGAGGAAGCCGGAGTTCCGATCAGCCGCTCCGATCAAGCATCGCTCGACGGCGCGAGCGACGTCCTGATGTCGGTGCGCGTGGCCCTGCATCGTCACATCGGGCGGGCGAGTGAGGTCCTCCACCTCGAGGACCAGGACGCAGTGGCGTCGTTGTGCGGTTATCCGAATGCAGACGCGTTGATGGCCTCGCTCTCGAACGTGGCGAGGTCGGTTTCGTGGGTGGGTGACGAGGTGTGGGCGCGGGTCAAGTCGTCGCGCACCAAATCGACGCCCGATCAGCCCGTCGCGCCGGGTGTGATCATCAGGAATGGCGAGATCCACCTCGATGACACGATCGATCCGGCCACCGATCCGACACTCGTTCTGCGAGTCGCCGCGTCGGCCGCCCGACATCGAGCGCGTATCGATCGCCCGACCCTCGATCGGCTGGCGCAGTCGTCGCCGGCCATGCCTTCTCCGTGGCCCGTCGGAGCCATCGACGACCTCGTCGGGTTGTTGCTCACCGGCCACGACGCGATTCCGGTGCTCGAAGCACTCGATCAGCGCGGCTTGTGGGTGCGGATTCTCCCCGAATGGGCACCCAATCGCAGTCGTCCGCAACGAAATGCGTATCACCGGTTCACCGTCGATCGACACTTGTGGGAGGCGACGGCCAACGCGAGTGATCTGTCGAAGAACGTGAGCCGCCCCGATCTCCTCGTTCTCGGTGCACTCTTCCATGACATCGGCAAGGGGTATCCGGGCGATCACAACGAGGTGGGTGTCGAACTCGTCGGACGGATCGCACCTCGAGTCGGAATCTCCCCCGACGACATGCACATCCTGCAGACGATGGTCGCGCACCATTTGCTGCTTCCCGATGCTGCGACGCGAAGAGACCTTGCTGATCCGGCCACCATCACCTTCGTCGCCGAGAAGGTCCAGACACCGCTGGTTCTCGATCTGCTGCACGGTCTCACCGAAGCCGACAGCTTGGCCACTGGTCCGGCCGCGTGGGGATCATGGAAGGCCGACCTCGTCGCCGAACTCGTGAAGCGCGTCCACCTCGTTCTCGGTGGTGGCGACATGGACGAAGTCCAGTGGCGATTGTTCCCCGATGCCGACGTTCTGGAGATGATGGCCAAGGGAGTCGTCACCGTCGGGGTCACCGAGGATTCGGTCACCGTCGTCAGTCCTGACCGACCGGGAACTTTTAGTCGCGTGGCCGGCGTTCTCACGCTGCATGGCCTGAGTGTGTTGGGAGCGCAGGCTCATTCCGATGAGCAGGGGATGGCGGCGTCGCAGTTCCGAGTGCAGGTCCCGAGCCATGGTCCGATCGAGTGGTCGCCGATCATCACCAATCTGGAACGGGCTCTGCGCGGCGAACTCGCCATCGAGGCTCGCATGGCCGAACGCGCGAAGTCGTACCGGCGCCGGCGTCGGTCAGCCGGTGAATTGGCACCTCCGAAGGTCACGTTCTTCGACGAAGCGTCCTCGAACGCGACGGTTCTCGAAGTACGTGCACCCGACCAACACGGAATTCTCCACCGGATCACCAAGGCGATGGCCGAAGTCGGTCTCGACATCCGACACGCGTCCGTTCAGACGATCGGCGACGAAGTCGTCGACGCTTTCTACGTGCGTACTTCGGGCGGGCAGAAACTCACCGACTCGTTCCACCGCACCGAGGTCGTGAAGGCGATTCTCTTCAGCCTCACCTCTGGCTGACCCGTGACGGGAGTCGGACTAGCGTGGTCGCATGAGCGACGCGAGCCCGGCGGACTTCACTCGCGATCTCGTGCGTTGGAGCGAAACACTTGCTGGTATCGCCCGCACGGGCTTGGGATTCACACAGAACTTGTACGAACGCGAGCGCTACGAAGAGGTTCTGCACGTCGCGGCGGACATCAAAGCGGCCGCTGACGAAGCTCTCGAAGTCCGGCGAGAGCAGGATCACTTCGTCCAGGAGTGGATGGAGTCGATCGGCGAAGGGGTACCCGGATACGTGACTCCGAAGGTCGCCATCGGTGCGATCGTCGGCAACGACAACGGTGAGATCCTTCTCGTGAAACGTCCCGATTCCGGGGTGTGGCTGTATCCGACCGGATGGGCCGACGTCGGATACTCGGCGTCCGAAGTCGTGGTCAAAGAAGTTCGCGAAGAGACCGGTATCGAGTGCGAGCCGACTCATTTGCTCGGAGTCGTCGACGGACAACGAATGGGCTTCAGTCGCTTCGGTATGTACATGCTTCTTTTTCACTGTCGTGCCACCGGCGGATCGCTTCAGGGCCATCCGCTCGAGACAGCGGGCATCGGCTGGTTCGGTGCCGATTCGCTACCCGAGCCGACCGCCGGAGCCAATTGGTGGGGACCGATGGCCTTCGCGGCCATTGGAGGTGCGGTTGGTGCTGCGAGTTTCGATCCGCCACGACCGCAGGTTTGGCGGGGTGACGAGTAGTCGACTCGCGGTCGACGCTCAGTCGTCGCTCTGACTCCGAAGGAAACGCTCGACCTCTTCCATCAGGGCGTCACTGTCGACCGGACCATCGGGAAGAGGCGTGTCGTCGCGTGGTCGATCGTCAAGAGGCAGCGAGTTGTCGTCATCCTCGATGGCCAGTTCGACTTGGTCGTCGTCATCGTCGAACTCGTACTCGTCGTCCTCATCGTCGAGATTCTCTATGCGCTCCAAGTATCGGGTGAGCGAATCGTCCTGACTGATCATCTCGTCGATCTGCTCCTCGTATTGCTCGACGAGTTCGGCCAGCGGCAGCGAGGGGAGTTCGGCGTCGAGGATCTCGCCCAAGCGTTCGACGAGCGCGAGAGCGGCCTTGGGTGAAGTGATCTGCGATGCGTAGGTGGGCACGGCCGCCCACAAAGCGATGTTGGGAATGCTCGCG
>JBEGQB010000202.1:0-3839 GCA_041181165.1 Actinomycetota bacterium | reverse complement strand
GCGATCGACTCGCGCCCCGAGTGATTGCGCCTCGTCCTCACCGATACGCAGAACATCGAGGAGTCGACGATGGGCGAGCAGGACTGCACCACTGACGATCACATACGGCGCCACGAGGCGAACGTCGTCCCATGTGGCCGTGGAAAGTCGGCCGAGAATCCACGAATACACCTGGCGCACGACTTCGGAGTTCTTCTGCAACATGAACGTCTGGATCGCCGTGGCGAGAGACGTGACTGCCACGCCGGCCAGCACGAGTGTGGCCGACGCCCTCGATGCTCCGAAGGCCGCTCCCACCAGATAGGTGAGCAGCACCGCGACGAGTCCGCCGACGAAAGCGGCCAGCGGTAGCGGATCCACCGGCCACGACTGGGTCGAGGTCCGGTTCACCACGATGACGACCGTGGCACCGAGTCCGGCTCCGGCCGCCACTCCGAGCAGATACGGATCGACGAGTGGATTTCGGAACACACCCTGAAAACTGGCGCCGGCCAGCGAGAGCATGGCACCGACGATTCCAGCCAGCACGACACGAGGCATGCGAATCTGCCAGAGCACCGTGCTCTCCAATTCACTCGCCCCGCTGTGTACGCGGACGAAGGGCAGTCGATCCAACAGTTCGAGGGGAACTCGCCACCACGCCGGACCGGCCGGGCCGATCATGGCCCCGAACAGGAAAGCGAGCGCGAGCAAACCGGCGGCGATCACCAGCCACCATGGGCGTTGGTTCACGGTCGCTACCCGATTCGACACGAAGCGTTCAGCCTTCCACTCCGGCGATGGCTTCCGCCACGGCTCGCAGATAGTCGACGATCCGCGGTCCCCAACGAGATGCGATGTCGTCGTCCATCTCGATCACGTTTCCGGCGGCCACCGCCGAAAGTCCTTCCCAACCGGGGCGTCCACCCACGCTCGCCGCCGTCACTCCGCAGCACTTCGTGTCGGCGAGGAAGATCAGATCGGGATCCTGGGTCACGATGAATTCGGCCGAGAGTTGCGGATAGTCGGTGTCCCCCTCGGTTGCGTCGGCAATGTTGCGAAGTCCGAGCATCGAATAGAGAGAGCCGATGAAGGTGTTCGACGTGACCGAGAAATAGGTGTTGTCCAATTCGTGGTAGTAGGTCAACGGCTCCGCGAGCTGTGGCGCACCGGCCACGATTTCTTCGACCGAAGCCGACATGTCCGATACGAGCGCAGCCGCCTCGTCGGCATGACCCACGCGGCTCCCGAGATCTTCGATCTGCTGGTACACCTCGTCGATCGTCGCTGGTGCGAGTCCGATCCAGGTCTCGATACCGATGTCGGCGAGTTGCGCACTGATGCCGGTCGAGTCGTCGGCGATCACCACGAGGTCGGGTTCGTATTCGGAAATCGCCTCGACATTGGGTTCGAAGGCCGACAGATCAGTGAGCACCGCCTCGGCCTCGGCCGGGTAGGTCGAAAGCGAGTCGACAGCCACGACCTGATCACCGGCGCCGATGGCGAACAGCATCTCGGTATGGCTCGGTGACAACGACACGATTCGTTGCGGCGCGTCCGTTGGTGCTTCGGACGGCGTTGACGCCGCGGATTCCGTGCTCGCCGAGCCGTTCCGAGCCGAATCGTCTCCACCACACGCGCCGAGGGCGAGGGTCAATACGACCGGCGCCCACCAGCGCTTACAAACTTTCTTCATCAGAGCCTCCTCATTGCCGAGAGGAGACAAGAGGAGTGCGAGTGTCGCTCGCGATCCACCCTTGCCTCGAGGGTTCGGTATCGCATCCGGGCCAGGCGACCGGACTCGCTGCGACGGGTCACCCCTCGCAGACCACCGTTGCGGGACAGTGCCGGGATCTCACCGGACTTCGCTGGGTCTGGATGTGTCGACTATCGCCGACCGAGCGAACCTAACACGGTCGTCGAGAGGTGGTGGACTTCCCCACTTCGGGCCGGTCGTCGTAGCCTCGCCGCCGTGACCGATCGAGAGGCTCCCACCGAGGATCCTCGTCCCGAGGGCCTGCGTGCGGCCGATTCGCTCGTGGTCGTGCTCACCGGCGACGGCAAGGGCAAGAGTTCGTCGGCCTTCGGGATGGTGCTGCGCGCCATCGCCCGCGGCTGGCGCGTCGTGGTCGTTCAGTTCATCAAGTCGGGCGATTGGTCGGCCGGCGAGCAGAAGGTCTGCGAGCAACTGGGCGTGACATGGATGTCACTCGGAGCCGGCTTCACATGGGACTCCAACGACCTCGAGCACGACAAGACGATCGCCCGCTCGGCGTGGTCGACGGCCGCCGAACTGATACGTAGCGGGGAACACGACCTCGTGGTCCTCGACGAGATCACGTATCTCCCGACCTGGAACTGGATCAGCGTCGACTCGATCACCGGGGTCATCGTCGATCGCCCCCGACACGTGAACGTGATCTGCACCGGTCGTGACGCTCCATCGGAATTGGTACGCATCGCCGACACCGTGACATCGATGACCAACGTGAAACACGCTTACGACTCGGGCATCGCCGCCAAGCGCGGTATCGACTACTGATGTTGACCGTTCTGACCGGTGGTGCCCGAAGCGGCAAGAGTGCGCTGGCCGTCGATTGGGGAACGCGGCACCGAGGTCCGGTCGTCTTCGTGGCCACTGCCCCGCTGCTCGATGACGACATGCGGGCCCGGGCTCGACGCCATCGCGAAGAACGACCCGACTGGCCGACCGTCGAGGAACAGCACGATTTCGATTCGACGATCGTCGGCGCGCCGGCCGATGGAATGGTGATCGTCGACTGCATCACATTGTGGGTCTCAAATCTGATGTGGCGCGGTGACGACGACACGTCCGTCATCGAATCGGCGTCGCGGCTGGCCGGTCTCGCTCAGGCGACCGCGGCCAGGATCGTCGTCGTCACCAACGAGGTCGGTCTCGGCATCCATCCGGAGTCCGAACTCGGTCGTCGCTACCGCGATCTCCTCGGCCGAGTGAACCGTGTGCTCGTCGAATCAAGTGACCGCTCGTATTTCCTCGTGGCCGGCCGACCCCTCGAATTGCCACGTGCCGAAGAAGTCCAGCCATGAGTCGCGTCTGGCTCGAGGATCAACTCGGGAACCTTCGTGCCCCCGATGAAACGTCACGCCTCGAGGCTCGTGCACGTGCCAAGGACATCCTGCGACCGCTCGATGCCACCAAATCACTCGATGAGATCGCCATCTGGGTCGCCGGCTGGCAACACGACGCGCGTCCATCGATTCATCGGCCAGCAGCACTCATCTTCGCCGCCAACCACGGAGTGGCCGCCGCCGGAGTCAGCAAGTACCCCGTCGAGGTCACGGCATCGATGGTCGAAGCTTTTCGTGCCGGCTCTTCGACGATCAATGCCTGGGCCAACATCGCCGGAGCCAGCGTCGAAGTCGTCGACGTCGGAGTGGAGAACGCAAGTGGTGACATTCGAACCACCACCGCAGTCCCCGACGAGAGATTCGACGAGGTGACCGATCGGGCCCGTCGGGCCGTGGAGGCCACCGACACCGACCTTCTCGTCATCGGCGAAATGGGAATCGGCAACACCACCGCGGCCGCCGCTGTGTGCCTGGCACTCCTCCACGGAGAAGCCGAGAACTGGGTGGGCCGGGGCACCGGCGTGGACGATCAGGGGTTGGCTCGCAAAGTCGAGGCCATTCGACGGGCCGTCGATCGACTTCGAGGATCGCGCCCCGATGCATCACCGATCGACGTCCTGGCTGAAGTCGGCGGCCTCGAACTCGTGGCGATGGCGGCGGCCATCGTCGCCGCGCGTCAGCGCTCTCTTCCGGTGATCATCGATGGTTACGTCGTGACCGCAGCGGCTCTCGCACTGGCGACCGCCACA
>JBEGQB010000201.1:0-3839 GCA_041181165.1 Actinomycetota bacterium | reverse complement strand
ACTCACGCCGGGACCGACTTCCTTCACGATGCCAGCACCTTCGTGGCCACCGATGATCGGCGGCGCGAACGGCAGGTCACCGGTCATGAGGTGCTCGTCGGAGTGGCACATTCCCGACGCCTTCATTTCGACCAGAACCTCGCCGGCCTTGGGCGGATCGAGCTCGATTTCCTCGACGCTCCACGGCTTGCCGACTTCCCACAGAACTGCGGCTTTGGACTTCATGGTCTCCCCTGTTCCGACCGGTGGACGCCCCCATGACGGCCACACAACACCGAGAACGGTAGTCCCCTTGCTGGGGTTCAGTTGTACGCTTCTGCCATGGACGCCACCGCAACCCCCAGCGTGACCGACGAGTCGGAGGCCCAGGCTGCCCCCGTCGCCGAGTCCACTCCCGCCCCCGCCGACGAGCTCCTCATCGAAGAGATCTCGATCGACGGCATGTGCGGGGTCTACTGAGCCCGTCTCCCCGGATCGGCGAGTTCCCGTGTCGGTTGCCCTCGACTCCGCCCTCGAACTCCATCCCCAAGTGGCCGTTCGGCCCGAACCCTTCGGAGCGCTCGCCTATCACTACGGCAATCGACGCCTGATCTTCCTGAAGCATCCGGATGTCGTTCGTGTCGTGGAGAACCTCGCCGCCCACGAGACCGTGCGCGACGCCCTCGGCGCCTGCGGAGTGAGTTCGGAACGCTGGCCGTCCTTCGTCTCGGCACTTTCGTCCCTCGAATCATCGGAGATCGTTCGTGAGCGCGCTCGTTGATCAACTGAAGCGCGGACTCGATGCGCCGATTTGTCTGACGTGGGAACTCACCTACGCCTGCAACTTGCAGTGCATCCACTGCTTGTCGTCCAGTGGACAGCGCGATCCCCGCGAACTCAGCACCGATGAGGCCAAGCGAGTCCTCGACGAACTCCGCGACCTGCAGGTCTTCTACATCAACATCGGTGGCGGCGAACCCATGGTGCGCCGAGACTTCTTCGAACTCGTCGAGTACTCGGTCGGTAACGGCATCGGCGTGAAGTTCTCCACCAATGGCGCCTTCATCGATGCCGACAAGGCTCGAAGACTCGCTTCGATGGATTACCTCGACATCCAGATCAGTCTCGACGGCGCCGATGAAGCCACCAACGATGCAGTGCGTGGTGCCGGTTCGTATCGCATGGCCCGCACCGCCATGGACAACCTCGCGGCGGCCGGCTTCGGGCCGTTCAAGATCTCGGTGGTGGTCACGAGGCAGAACGTCCCGCAACTCGACGACTTCAAACAACTCGCCGATTCGTACGGCGCGCAGTTGCGCGTCACCCGTTTGCGCCCGGCGGGTCGCGGTGCCGATTCGTGGCACGAGTTACACCCGACTCTTGGTCAGCAACGCGAGATCTACAACTGGCTGATGGCCAACGGTGAGAACGTCCTCACCGGCGACTCGTTCTTCCATCTGAATGCACTCGGTGATCCTCTGCCCGGACTCAACATGTGTGGTGCCGGACGAGTCGTGTGCCTGATCGACCCGATCGGTGACGTCTACGCCTGCCCGTTCGTCATCCACGACGAGTTCCGAGCCGGCAACGTTCGCGATGCCGGCGGGTTCTCCAAGGTCTGGAAGGAAAGCGATCTCTTCGTGTCGCTTCGCGAACCACAAGCCGCCGGTGCGTGCGCGTCGTGCGGGGCGTACGACGCCTGCCAGGGCGGTTGCATGGCCGCCAAGTTCTTCACTGGCCTGCCGCTCGACGGCCCCGATCCCGAGTGCGTCGGCGGCGAAGGTGAGCACGCACTGTCGACGGTGCTCCCCGGATCGGCACCCAAGCCGGCCATGGATCACTCCAAGCCGGTGCGGCTCACTTCCAAGCCCCTCGTTCGACACTGATGCGCCTCCTCGAACCCATCGAGATCGGTGGCCGACGCGCACCGTCCCGCCTGATGTTCGGCCCGCACGTCACCAACCTCGGCGACGACGATCGTTCAATCACCGATCGTCATGTGGCGTATTACGCCGCACGCGCTCGTGGTGGTTGTGGAGTGATCGTGATCGAGGGTGCAAGCGTGCACGAAAGCGACTGGCCCTACGAACGCGCTCCCCTCGCCGAGCGTTGTGTCGACGGTTGGAAGTCCGTGGCCGAGGCAGTGCACGAACATGGTGCACTCGTGATCGCATCTCTCGACCACGCCGGCGGGCAGGGTTCGTCGGCGTACTCGCAGCGTCCGCTGTGGGCACCATCACGTGTCCCCGAGGTCAACTCGCGAGAAGTTCCCAAGTGGATGGAAGAGTCCGACATCGCCGCGGTGATCCAAGGTTTCTCCGATGCCGCCGCCGGCGCCGTCGCGGCCGGACTCGACGGTGTCGAGATCAACGCCGGTCAGCACTCGCTCGTGCGTCAGTTCATGTCGGGTCTCACCAACCACCGTGGTGATCAGTGGGGTGCCGACAAATTGCTCTTCGCGCGAACGGTGATCGCCAGTGTTCGTCAGCGCATCGATCTCATCGACGGACCCAAGCCGATTCTGGGTCTGAGGTTGTCGTGTGACGAGCTCGCACCGTGGGCTGGTATCACTCTGGAGATGGCGCCCGGTATCGCTGCCGAACTTTGCGCGGCCGGGGTGGATTACGTCGTGGTGGTGCGGGGTGCGATCTTTTCGGCCGAGAAAACTCGGCCCGACTTCCACGAGCCCACTGGTTTCAACATCGACGTCTGCCGCTCGGTGAAGGCCGCGGTGCCCGATTCGGTGCGGGTGTTCCTGCAGGGATCGATCGTCGATGTCGGCCAGGCCGAATGGGCCCTGCAGGACGATGTGTGCGATGCAGTGGAGATGACGCGTGCCCACATCGCCGATCCGGAGATCGCACTCAAGGTGCAATGGGACAAGACGGATCGAATCCGGCCCTGCCTGCGCTGCAATCAGGCCTGCCAGGTGCGCGACGCGCGCAACCCGATCGTGTCGTGTGTGGTCGAACCTTCATCCGGGCACGAGAAGAACGATCCGCACTGGTACGACCCAACGTCGATGCCCCGCAAGGTTCTCGTGATCGGTGCCGGACCAGCCGGGCTGGAAGCCGCGCGTGTTGCGGCGACGCGAGGTCATCAGGTGACGGTCGCGGAATCGACCGATCTTCTCGGTGGCATGGCGCGCCACGCCGGACCCGGCCGAGCCTTCGTCGACTGGCTCGTCCACGAACTCGAGTTGCTCGGTGTCTCGATCGAGACGAACATCTCCGCCGGGCGACTCGGCGAACTCATCGAATCTCACACCACGGTCGTGCAGGCCACCGGTAGTCGTCGCGGCACACCTGATTACACGAACGAAGCCGGCGCCGACGTGCTCGATATCGCCGATGTCCGCACTGGCAAGGCCAAGCTGCCCGAACAAGGGACGATCGTGATTCTCGATCCGATCGGCGGACCGATCGGTGTCTCGCTGGCCGAGGAACTCGGTGCGCGCGCGGTTCTCGTGACTCCCGACAACATCGCCGGCAACGAACTCTCCCGTACGGGCGACCTCGCACCGGCCAACGTGCGACTCGCCCAGCAAGGCGTGAGTGTTCGACGACGTTCGATCGTTCGCACTGTCGAACGGACACCGAACGGCTTCGGCGTACGCGTGCAAGACCGTTTCTCGGGTGACGTCGATGTGATCGAAGCCGCTGCGGTGGTGGATGCCGGTTTCCGTCTGCCGGCCGAGACGATCACCGATGCGAATGGCCAGATCGTCGGAGTGGCGATCGGCGATTGCGTCGCCCCGCGAACGATTCTCGAAGCGGTTCTCGAAGCCCGCCGCGCCGCCTTGGCGATCTGACGTCGGACCGGCCGCCAACAGTATGATTTCGCCCTGTGCGCTTTCCCTT
>JBEGQB010000200.1:0-3854 GCA_041181165.1 Actinomycetota bacterium | reverse complement strand
TTCCGCCCTGGGTGACGCATGTAACAACGGGGCGTGGAATGGTGGGAGGACGCCTCCGGTTTCACGAACCGGTCACCGCCGGTGGCTTCAGAGAGGACGCCATGCCCACCATCGAACTCACCACCGAGAACTTCGAGACCACCATCGACCAAGGCGGACTCGTCCTCGTCGACTTCTGGGCTTCGTGGTGCGGCCCGTGTCGGCAGTTCGCTCCGATCTTCGAAACGGTCGCCGGATCCCACCCCGATGCCGTGTTCGGCAAAGTCGACACCGAGGCCCAACAGGATCTCGCTGCCGCCTTCGGTATCCAGTCGATCCCGACCCTCATGGTCTTTCGAGACGGAGTTCTCCTCTACAACCAGGCCGGCGCGCTCCCGCAGCATGCTCTCGACGACCTCGTTGGCAAAGCCAAAGCCCTCGACATGGATCAGGTTCGCGCCGAGATCGCCGAGCAGTCTTCCTGACCCCCAGCCGTCACCTGCCTAGGGTGGCGACATGAATCACGGACTCACCCAGGTCGATCCGAGCGAGGTCGGCTTCTCGGCCGAGCGGCTCTCCCGCCTCGATACCCACTTCGAGCGATACGTCACCGATGGTCTGTTGGCCGGTTGGCAGGTCGTAGTGACTCGCGATGGCAAAGTCGCCCACACCGCGAGTCGAGGTCTGGCCGATCGTGAGGCATCTCGAACCGTCACCGACGACACCATGTGGCGGATCTATTCGATGACCAAGCCGATCACGGCAGTCGCTGCACTCATGTTGTGGGAAGAAGGTCGGTTCGAACTCAACGATCCGGTGAGCAAGTTCATCCCCGAATTCGGCGACACGCAGGTCTTCCTCGGCGGGACTTTCCTGAAGCCCGTGCTCGGTCCACAGACCGAGCCGATGCGCATGTGGCATCTCTTCACGCACACCGCCGGCCTCACGTACGGATTCATGTATTCGCATCCGGTCGACGAGATCTACCGACGACGCGGACTCGAGTGGGGTTTCCCGCGCGATCTCGACCTCGCTGGTCTGTGCGCGCTGTGGGCCGATCTGCCGCTCGTGTTCCAACCGGGCAGCGAGTGGAACTACTCGGTCTCGATCGACGTTCTCGGACGCGTGATCGAGGTCATCAGTGGTATGCGACTACGCGACTTCCTTCGCACGCGCATCTTCGAGCCGCTCGGCATGTCCGACACCGGTTTCTTCTGCCCGGCCGACAAGGCCGATCGCATGGCTGCGCTCTACTCACCGACACCGGGCAGCCTGCAGATCTTTCGCGCCGACGCCGCCGATCGTGGAGTGCTCAATGATCCGAAGGCCGACGGAGGTGGTGGTGGTCTCGTGTCCTCGACGGCCGACTACGTGCGTTTCGTGTCGATGCTTCGCAACGGGGGAGAGTTCGGAGGCAAACGTCTCCTGTCGTCACGCACCGTGGAGTACATGGCGAGCAACCATCTTCCCAAGAACGCGGACCTCACCGAATTCGGTCGTCCGTTGTTCGCCGAAACGCCCTACGACGGAGTCGGCTTCGGCCTCGGGGTGAGCGTGACCATCGATCCGGTGGCCGCCAAGACTCCCGGCTCGGTCGGCGATTACGGATGGGGCGGAGCGGCCAGCACGTGGTTCATGGTCGATCCGGTGGAGGACATGACGGTGGTGTTCATGACCCAGTTGTTGCCGTCGAGCACCCATCCGTTCCGGAGTCAGATGAAGCAGATGCTCCATCAGGCGTTGGTGGACTGACCGACGACTTCGACGCCGGTACCCTGACACCGCAAGGAGATCCGTGATGCACCACTCGATGCCCAAGGACGCGCGCGTGTACGTGGCCGGTCATGCCGGTTTGGTCGGCAGCGCCATCATGCGTCGGCTCGAACGCGCCGGATACACCCACGTCCTCACCGCCACGCGTCGTGAACTCGATTTACGCGACCAGGGAGCGGTCAACGAGTGGTTCGAGGCCCATCGACCCGACTACGTGTTCCTGGTGGCCGGAACGGTGGGCGGAATCCTGGCCAACAGCACACGCCCGGCCGAGTTCATCTACGACAACCTGATGATCCACGGAACGGTGGTGCACGCGAGTCATCTCACCGGTGTCACCAAACTTCTCTACTTGGGAAGTTCGTGCATCTATCCGAGGCACGCCACCCAACCGATCACCGAGGAACAACTCCTCACGGGCCCGCTCGAGCCGACCAACGAGTGGTACGCCGTGGCCAAGATCGCCGGTATCAAGTTGTGCCAGGCCTACCGGCGTCAGTACGGCTCCGATTTCATCTCGGCGATGCCGACCAACCTCTACGGCCCGAACGACAACTTCGATCTCGCTTCGAGTCACGTGCTCCCAGCGCTCATTCGCAAGTTCCACGACGCGCACATCGCCGACACCAAGGAAGTCGAGATCTGGGGCACCGGGAGTCCGATGCGCGAATTCCTCCACGTCGACGACCTCGCCGACGCCTGCTTGTTCTTGATGGAGAACTACAGCGACGATTCGCACATCAACGTCGGCACCGGCGTCGATCTCAGCATCCGTGAACTGGCCGAGAAAGTTCGACAGATCGTGAACCCCTCGGCTTCACTGCGCTTCGACACCTCGAAGCCCGACGGGACGCCACGCAAAGTGCTCGATGTGAGCCGACTCCGCAACCTCGGTTGGTCACCCACGCACGATCTCGATTCCGGTATTCGCTCGACCTACGAGTGGTTCCTCGATCAGCAGTCGGCCCACGCAAGCCTGCGCGGGATCAGTTGACCTGACGCGTCTTGCCCGTCCAGTACGGCTCGCGCAATTTGAATTTCTGCAACTTGCCAGTGGCCGTGCGGGCAAGTGCATCGCGGAACTCCACTTTCTTCGGGCACTTGTAGCCGGCCAACTTGGTTTTCGCGTAGGCGATGATCTCGTCTTCGCTGATGGCCGAATCGGGGCTCTTCACCACGAGAGCGAGGACGAGTTCGCCCCACTTCTCGTCGGGAACGCCGATCACTGCGACCTCGGAAACGTCGGGATGACTGAAGATCGCGTCTTCGACTTCGATCGACGAGACGTTCTCGCCCCCGGAGATGATGACGTCCTTCTTGCGATCACTGATCGTGACGTATCCCTCGGTGTCGATCGTTCCGCCGTCACCGGTGTGGAACCAAGACACACCCTCCGGATCGTCACTGGCCGGATGGATCGCGTCCCGGGTGGCTTCGGGCTGGTTCCAGTAACCCTCCATCACCACGTTCCCTCGGGCCAGAACTTCACCTTGTTCCGACACGCGTACCTCGACTCCGAGGGCCGGTGCTCCCGCTCGCGAGAGACGCTGGGCACGCTCGGCCGAAGTGAGAGCGTCGAATTCGGAGCGCCCGCGATTCATCGTGAGGAACGGGGAGGTTTCGGTGAGGCCGTACAACTGGACGAACTCCCAACCGAGTTCCGTCTCCATGCGCTCGATCGTGCGTGTCGGTGGGGGAGCGCCCGCCACGACCATTCGCACACGATTGCGCCCGGGAATGGGCCCATCCCAAGCGGATGCCGCATCGAGAATCGCATTCACGACGGCCGGTGCTCCGCACAACATCGTGACCCCGTGTCGCTCGACCCGACGAAGAATCTCGGCACCGTCGACCTTGCGCAGGATGATGTGTCGTCCACCCATGCCGGTGACCGCATAGACCATGCCCCAACCGTTGCAGTGGAATTGCGGCAAGGTGTGGAGGTAGACGTCGCGATCGTCAACACCCATCTGCCAACCGAACGTCGCCGCGTTCAACCACAGATTGCGGTGGGTGAGTTGCACACCTTTGGGTCGGGCGGTGGTGCCACTCGTGTAGTTGATGGTCGCGGTGGCCGTTTCGTCGGGGGTCCACGGCTCGGG
>JBEGQB010000199.1:0-3872 GCA_041181165.1 Actinomycetota bacterium | reverse complement strand
TTGGCCGGAGCGGTGGGTTCGGGTATCGCGGCCAGCCGCTTCCTCGACGTCTGACCGCCGGGCTTCGGCGGGCCCCGTACCGCCTCAGTAGGGTCGGAACGTGAGTTACGAAGAAATCCTCTATTCAGTCGACGGTGCGGTGGCAACCATCACTTTGCACCGACCCGACAAGATGAATGCGTTCACCAACCGGATGCTGAAGGAAATCATCTCGGCCTTCGACGAATCCGACGCCGACGACGCCGTTCGGGCGGTCATCGTGACGGGTTCGGGCAAGGCCTTCTGCGCCGGAGCCGACCTTTCCGGAGGCGGTGAAACGTTCGCCAAGGGCGGGAGTGACGTCGCCGCCAAGAGCGGTGTGATCCGAGATGGTGGCGGCCTGGTTGCTCTTCGCATCTTCGAATCGAAAAAGCCGGTGATCGGCGCCATCAACGGAGCGGCCGTGGGCGTCGGTGTGACCATGACTCTGCCAATGGACATCCGTCTGGCGAGCACGGCGGCCAAGTTCGGTTTCGTGTTCGCCAAGCGCGGCATCGTTCCGGAGGCAGCCAGCAGTTGGTTCCTGCCACGTCTGGTCGGAATCTCGCAGGCCGCCGAGTGGTGTTACACCGGTCGCATCGTCGGCGCGCAAGATGCGCTCGCCGGACGACTGGTGCGCAGTGTGCACGAACCCGACGACCTCCTTCCCGCGGCTCGTGCCATCGCCGAGGAGATCGCATCGGGAACCGCGCCGGTGTCGGTGGCGCTCACCCGCCAGATGCTCTGGCGCATGCTCGGAGCCGATCATCCGATGCAAGCCCATCGGGTGGATTCGCGCGCCATCAACTCGCGCGGGGCCAGTGCCGATGCCCGCGAGGGTGTCGTGAGTTTCCTCGAGAAGCGGCCAGCCAATTTCCCAGTGAAGGTCAGCGACGGTCTGCCCGAAGTGTTCCCCGATTGGGTCGATCCGACGTTCTCGTGAGCGAGACGAATCTCTTCGCCGATGTCGGTGGACTCCCGTTCTTCGAACGGTTGGTCGAGGTCTTCTACGAAGGAGTCGTCACCGACTCCGTTCTATGGCCGCTGTATCCCGATCAGTCCGATCTACCAGGGGCGCGCCGTCGACTGAGTCTGTTCCTCGCGCACTACTGGGGAGGGTTGCCGACGTATCTCGAAGAACGCGGGCATCCACGGTTGCGTCTGCGGCACATGGGTTTCACCGTCGGTCCACTCGAACGCGACCGGTGGCTCGTTCACATGGCACAGGCCATCGACGTCGCCGGGCGAGAGTTCGACATCACCGATGAGCATCGAGCCGAAATGACGGAGTACTTCGTGCGCGCCGCCGAGCACCTGCGCAACGACACCGGTCTGCCGATCAGCGGGCCGAAGGACTGAACTCGATCAGCCGAAGACGACGGTCTTGCGACCGTAGACGAGGACCCGGTGTTCGAGGTGGGCTCGTATGGCCCGAGCGAGCACGATGGTCTCGAGGTCGCGTCCCTTGCGCGTGAGGTCGGCCACCGAATCGCGGTGCGTCACGCGGGTGACCTCCTGATCCAGAATCGGACCTTCGTCGAGTTCTTCGGTCACGTAGTGCGCAGTGGCGCCGATGATCTTCACGCCACGGTCGTGTGCCTGACGATACGGGTTGGCGCCGATGAAAGCCGGCAGGAACGAGTGGTGGATGTTGATGATCCGTGACGAATAGGCGTCCACGAGTTTGGGCGAGAGGATCTGCATGTATCGCGCCAGAACCACGAGGTCGACTCGGTGGGCGGCCAAGGTGTCGAGAATTTGCTGCTCTTGAACCGACTTGGTCTCGGGAGTGACCGGCAGATGGACGTAGGGGACACCCATGTGCTGCACGAGATCGGCATGATCCGGATGGTTGTCGATGACGGCGACGACCTCGGCCGGGAGTTCACCCGAACGCCATCGCGTCAGGAGGTCGAAGAGGCAGTGCGACTGCTTGCTCGCCAAGATCGCAACACGTGGGCGGACATCAGTGAAGCGAAGGTCGACGCGCATGCCGAATCTCTGAGCCACCGGCGCGAATGCTTCGAGGATGCGTTCACGGGGAAGGTCGAAGCCATCGACTTCGAACTCGACCCGCTGGAAGAAGACCTTCTCGACATCGTCGGTGTGCTGTTCGGCGTGCACGATGTTGCCCTGGTGCGAGGCGATGAAATCGGCGACTGCGGCGACGACACCCCTTTGATCGGGGCACGACAGCAGGAGAACTCCGGTGGCGGGCACCCCGAGAGTCTGCTGGATTCGGACCCGAATTCAACGGGTCGCCTCAGCGGGGGATCAGTGCGTAGCAGGCAACCGCTGCCGCGGCGGCGACATTGAGCGAATCCACGCCCTCGGACATCGGTATTCGTACCCGCGATTCGACTCGGGCCAGCGTGTCTGCCGACAGGCCTTGACGTTCGGATCCAAGGATGATGGCGACGCGACTCGAAGGGCGAGGCAGTGTCGAAATGTCGAGTGCACTGGCATCAGGGGTGAGCGCGAACACTCGATAGTTGGCGCGGACAAGAGCGTCGATGACCTCTCCGATGGGCGCGTGTCGCGCCGTGGTGAGGCCGAGGGCTGTCCCCATCGACACGCGCAGCGCTCGTCGGGCCAAAGGGTCAGAAGAGTTGCGATCGAGGATCAAGCCGTCGACCCCAAGTGCCACTGCGCTGCGCACGATGGCACCGACATTGGTCGGATTGTCGACGTCCTCAAGGACGATCACGTGGTGCGCCGTGTCGATCAAGTGGCGGAAGTCGTGAAGTGGTGGTCGTTCGAAGAGGGCGATCACGTCGAGAGCCACGCCGAGACCGGTGAGCATTCGTCGGGCTTCCGCCGAAGCAGCGAACACCTCGACGTCGTCGGGTAGGAGCGCGAGGACGCGCGAAGGACGTTCGGAGTCGGTGAGCACGGCACGCGGCCGGCAGCCGGCAGCCAGTGAACGTTCGACGACGAGATCCCCTTCGGCCACGAAGAGTCCATGATCGACGTTCTCGCGATCATCGCCACGGGTCATGCGCGCCGGCATCCGCCGGGGTCGTAGTTCTCTTTCCCGAAGTCGGAACCGTTCGAGTCGTGGATCCTCGGGTGAGTCGATGACGACCATCGAACACATGCGTGGTCAGTAGTACCAGGGGTACGAGGACCAGTCCGGGTCGCGCTTTTCGAGGAACGAAAGCCGGCCCTCTTGGGCCTCGTCCGTCATGTAGGCGAGGCGCGTGGCCTCACCGGCGAACACCTGCTGGCCCACGAGACCGTCATCGATCAGGTTGAAAGCGAACTTGAGCATGCGCTGTGCGGTCGGACTCTTTCCGTTGATCTCGGCCGCCCACTGCAGTGCCGTCGATTCGAGTTCGGCGTGAGGGACGACCGCGTTCACCATGCCCATGCGGTGAGCGTCTTCGGCCGAGTACTCGCGCCCGAGGAAGAAGATCTCCCGGGCAAATTTTTGTCCGACCTGGCGGGCGAGATACGCCGAACCGAAACCGCCGTCGAAACTCGCGACGTCGGCGTCGGTTTGCTTGAAACGGGCGTGTTCACGACTCGCCAATGTGAGGTCGGCGACCACATGCAGGCTGTGCCCACCACCGGCCGCCCATCCGGGGACGACACAGATCACGATCTTGGGCATGAAGCGGATGAGTCGTTGCACTTCGAGGATGTGGAGTCGGCCGCTACGTCCCGGATCGATCGATGCCGCGGTGTCTCCTTCGGCGTATTTGTATCCGTCGCGCCCTCGGATGCGCTGATCGCCACCACTACAGAAGGCCCAGCCACCATCGCGCGGCGACGGTCCGTTACCGGTGAGGATCACGCAACCCACGTCGGTCGACTGTCGAGCGTGTTCGAGGGCCGTGTAGAGCTCGTCGACC
>JBEGQB010000198.1:0-3882 GCA_041181165.1 Actinomycetota bacterium | reverse complement strand
CACGACTTTGGTCTGCGCCTGGTTGACGTACAAGCCGGCGATCTCGCTGAACGCCGTCACACCGGCGGGTGAGTCGAGGCCCGGCGGTGGTGTGGAGATGATGCGTCCGTCGCGTCCGATGATCGCACGCGTCGGCAGATCGAGTTCGCGCCACCACGTCACGTCCGTGGTGTCGCCGAACGTACAAATCATGGCGATACCCGTGCCCTTGTCGGGCTGGGCGAGCGGGTGGGCGACCACCGGAACCTCGACGCCGTACAGGGGAGTGCGGACCTTGGTGCCAAAGATCGGTTGGTAGCGCTCGTCGTCGGGATGGGCGACGAGGGCCACGCAGGCCGCGATGAGCACGGGCCTCGTGGTGTCGATGATGACGTTGTCGGCTCCGTCGACACGTTCGAAGGCGATCTGGTGATACGCGCCCGGGCGCTCACGGTCCTCGAGTTCGGCTTGGGCGACGGCGGTCTTGAAGTCGACGTCCCACAACGTGGGCGCTTCTTGTGTGTAGGCCTCACCGCGGGCGAGGTTGCGCAGGAACGCGCGCTGACTCACACGTCGACTGCGTTCGTCGATCGTCGCGTAGAGATACGTCCAGTCGACCGACAGGCCGAGCCGGCGGAACAGATCCTCGAAGACCTTTTCATCCTCGTGGGTGAGTTCCTCGCAGAGTTCGATGAAGTTCGGGCGCGAGATCGACACGGCCTGGTGATCCTTGGGTGGATCACCACGGAACGGCGGTTGGAAACCCGGTTGATACGGAACACTCGGATCGCACCGCACACCGAAGAAGTTCTGGACGCGCCGCTCGGTCGGGAGACCGTTGTCGTCCCAGCCCATCGGGTAGAAGACCGACTTGCCGCACATGCGGTGAAACCGCGCCAACGTGTCGGTGTGCGTGTAGGAGAAAACATGGCCCATGTGAAGCGAACCGCTCACAGTGGGTGGCGGGGTATCGATGGCGTAGACGCCCGCTCGCGATGCGTTGACGTCGAATCGATAGGTGCCTTCGGACTCCCAGGCTTCGATCCAGCGACCCTCGACGCCTTCGAGTGAGGGCTTCTCGGGGATTCCTGCCATGGGTCGCAAGGCTAGGCGAGCGTAGGCTGATCACCCATGTTCCGGCTCTACGACACGGCGACCTCCGAGGTGCGCGAACTGAGACTTCGCACCCCGGGCCGGGTCGGGATCTACCTCTGCGGACCGACCGTGTACGGACCTCCGCATCTCGGGCACGGACGCGCCACGCTCGTATACGACATCCTGCGCCGCTATCTCACGTGGTCGGGCCTCGAAGTCACCCTCGTGTCGAACATCACCGACATCGACGACAAGATCATCGACCGCGCCAATCGCGAGGGACGTCCGTGGCAGGACATCACGCACAAGTGCGAGTCGGTCTGGTTCGAGGCCATGAGTCGACTGAATGTCGAGCGACCGAATCTCGTTCCGCACGCCACCGAGTACGTCGACCAGATGGTGTCCATGATCGGCCAGCTCGTCGATGGCGGTCGGGCCTACGTCACCGCCGATGGCGTGTACCTGAGCGTCACCACGGTCGACGACTACGGACTTCTTGCGCATCAGAGCCTGGACGACATGTTGTCGGGCGGGGGAGACCGAGCAGTTCTCGGCGCCGAGAACAAGAATCATCCGGCCGACTTCGCTCTGTGGAAATTCTCCAAGCCCGGCGAGCCGTCGTGGCCGTCGCCCTGGGGTGACGGACGTCCCGGTTGGCACAGCGAATGCGTGGTGATGAGCCTCGAGTTGCTCGGTGAGGGATTCGATCTGCACTGCGGTGGCATGGACCTCAAGTTCCCACACCATGAGAACGAACGCGCCCAAGCCGTGGCACTGGGGCGCGAATTCGCGCGTCACTGGATGCACAACGGGTTCGTGGTCGACACCGAGGGCGAGAAGATGTCGAAGAGTCTCGGCAACGTCGCCAACCTGCTCGATCTTCTCGAGCATTACGACGCACGTGCCTATCGTCTGGTGTTGCTGCAGAGCCACTATCGGAGTCCGGTTCGGGTCGGACAGGACAACATCGATGCGGCCGTGACCACTCTGGCCGGTCTCGATGCGTTCGCGGCCCGTACGGCCAGCGTGGCGGCGGCCGAGCCCGCAGTCGACGTGATCTCGCGATTCCGTGAACTCATGGACGACGATCTCGACACCCCTTCGGCCACTGCGCTCTTGTTCGACACCATGCGCCGCGCCAACGGAGCGCTCGACGCCGATGATGCCGGCGCACCGGCACTCGTCGCCGCGGTGCGCGAGATCTGCACGGCCTTCGGACTCGAGTTCAAGGCCGCCGCCGACGTTCCGGCCGACGTTCTGGCTCGGGCCGCGGCACTCGATGCGGCGCGGGCCGCCAAGGACTTCGCCACCGCCGATGCCCTGCGCGCCGAGTTGCAAGGCGGGGGCTGGATCGTCGAAACCACCAAGGCCGGCACCACGGTGCGGCGGTGATGCGTGGACTCTTCGTCGCCTGACACGACGCGCACCAAGGCCCCGCTGCCCAAGGGGTTCATGACCATCTGGTCGACGGTCGCCCTCGACCTCGTGGGCTTCGGAATCGTCGTTCCGATCCTTGGTCGATACGCCGAACGATTCGGGGCCACCGGTCTGCAGGTCGGGCTTCTCTTCGCGTCGTTCTCGCTCGCGCAACTCGTGTTCGCGCCAGTCCTCGGGCGCCTGTCCGATCGTGTCGGACGCAAACCCGTGATCATGTTGTCGCTTCTTGGCACGGCGATCGGCTCGTTCGTGACCGGCGCGGCCGGTGCACTGTGGGTGCTCTTCGTCGGACGCATCATCGACGGAGCATCGGGAGCCAGTGTTGCCGTGGCCCAAGGTGCAGTCACCGATGTGGCGTCACCCGAAGAACGGCCGCGGCTTCTCGGACTTCTCGGGGCGGCGTTCGGTGTCGGTTTCGTCGTCGGCCCCGCACTCGGCGGACTCGCATCGCTCGGCGGTGAACACGTTCCGTTCTTCGTCGCCGGCACGTTGGCACTCATCAACGCCGCGGTTGCATGGTTCCGCCTGCCCGAGACCCGCCCGGCCGATACTCGCGACGTCACCCCTGCGCCGGATGGTCGACCGGTTCGTTTGTGGGGGCTGGCCGTCATCGGCTTCATCGGCATCGTCGCCTTCAGCGGATTCGAGTCGACGTTCTCGCTTCTGGCTGGTGATCGCTTCGACCTGACCGAGGCCGGTGTGGCGGCGATCTTCGTCGGAGTCGGTCTCTTGCTCGTCGCCGCGCAGGTCTGGATGATCAAACCGGTGAACGATCGCATCGGCACCGAAGGTTCGGTGCGCGCCGGACTCGTACTCAATGGCAGCGGCCTCTTGTTGCTCTCGTTCAGCCACGACTGGGGGCTGCTCGTTCCGTCACTTGCGTTGCTCACCGTGGGCCAGGCACTCATCACACCGAATCTCTCGTCGCTCGTGTCGGGCCGGGTGTCGGCTCACCGGCGCGGAGAAGCACTTGGCTTTCAACAGGGCGTCAACGCGATCGGTCGGGTGGCGGGTCCGGCCATGGCCGGCGTGTTGTACGACCGGGTGTCGAATGGATCGCCCTATCGGGTCGGAGCCGCGCTGTGTGCAGCGGCACTCGTGGTGGTCGTGTTCGACCGCCGTTCGATTCAGCGGTAGTCGGTGCGGGGCCGCAAGGCACCGAATACGGCGTCGAGTGCTGCGAACACCGGAGTGGATGCACCGAGCTTCTGCTGATCACCGAACAAACGAATGCGTCCGGTGATGAACGCCTGCTGTGCATTCAGACGATCCGTGGCCACCGCCACTGCGGTGTCCCAGTCCTGTTCGAAGCGAACGTCCTCGGGATCGGCCGCGCCGGCTCCGAACGAGGCCGATCCGTTCCCGACCTGC
>JBEGQB010000197.1:0-3888 GCA_041181165.1 Actinomycetota bacterium | reverse complement strand
GGTGAGCGGGCGCGAGTCACCGCTGGTCGATGAGACGTCGATCGCCTCTTCTTGTTGCTGGTCTGTTGATTCTGGCTGGTTGCAAGATCGCATCAAGCGAACCCAAAGCGACATCGTCCTTGGCTCCGCCGACGACTTTCGTCGGACTCGGTCAGCCAGCGCTTTGGCCTCTTGCCGACGAGGCGTTCGTGACTCCTGACGAGGCGGCGCGTTCGTTCGTGGGGAGTGTGTTCAAGGTGCCGCCGGTCTTTGGTGAGTACCGAGCCGGTGACTCTCGTAGCGGAGAGATCGACGTGCTGATCGGCGAGCAACCGGCGGTGGTTCGCAGCACGTTGCTTCTCCGTCAACTTGGTCCCGAGGACGGCTGGTTCGTCATCGGTGCCGTGAATCCGCACATGACGATTGCAGGGCCCGAGGCCCGCGCCGTTGTACCCGCTGGAAAGTTGACGGTCTCGGGCACGGCCCGTGGGTTCGAGGCACAGGTTTCGATCACTGCCTACATTGCTGGTGATTCCCGCCAAATCGTGTCACAGCGATACGCACTGGCTGGCTCGGCTGAAGCCAGTGAGCCGTATTCGGTGGAATTGGATCTCGCCTCGGCACCGATCGGCTCCACGGTGATGATCGTTGTGAAGGGTGGGGTCGGACTCGAGACCGACCCCGGTGAGTTCAGCGCCATTCCGGTCGTCATTGGCTGAGGTTTGCTTCGAGAATTCATCTCTTGTACCCCTGGCCGCGATCAGGAGGAGCCCCAATGGGGTTAGGGTCCGAGTCTTGACGGAAGTTTCGACCCACAGACACGCTCTGCCCCGACCGGCGTTGCGTGGTCACATCCATCGTTGGTTCGCGATTCTTTCGGTACCCGCTTTCATCGTGCTCGTCTGCCTTGCGCAATCGACAACGGCTCGGATCGCGATGGCGATCTACGGGGTGGGCGTGGCAGCGATGCTCAGCGTGTCGGCCGTGTATCACTCCGGGAAGTTGAGCGAGTCGGCGCAACGAGCGTTCCGACGACTCGATCATTCGGCGATTCTTCTCGCCGTGACCGGCTCGTACACCGCCGTCACCACTCTGAGTCTTCACGGCCGCAGTGAGGTCACCTTGCTCGTATTCGTCTGGACGGCAGCCACGGTCGGAGTGATCATCCGAATGGCTTGGCTGCACGCCCCGTCGCCGGTGATCGCCTCGGTGTATTTATTGGTCGGCTGGAGTGCGCTCGTCGAGATCGGAGCCCTGTCGGCGGCGCTCAACGCGATCGACACCGCTCTCCTCTGGGGTGGTGGCGCTATGTATTCGTTCGGCGCGGTGATCTATGCCGCCAAACGTCCGAACCCGTTCCCACGCTTCTTCGGATTCCACGAGATCTTTCACGCGCTCGTCGCCGGAGCGGCGACCGTGCATTACGTCCTGGTCTTGCGCTTGGCCACCGGCTGACGTCGACGCCGGCTGTTCGCACCCGGTCCGGCCGGCCGGCCTCCCGATGGCTTGCGACCGCCCTGGTTTCGCGTTTGCCCGACGGGTTGAGCTTCAGGAAGTTTGCGCATCCGACGTTCGGCCGGCGGACCCGTGAGTTCGAGAACGATCGGGTGTCCGGGCTGAACCTTCGTGTGCCGTGGCTTGATGCCGGCGCGACGGGTCAGGACGTCCACATCACCCTTCTGGTCGGGGGTCATCACCGTGACCACTGTTCCGGATGCACCAGCTCGTGCGGTGCGACCGGAGCGGTGGAGAAATGCCTTGTGCTCGGCCGGAGGATCGACGTGGACCACGAGTGAGATGTCGTCCACGTGGATGCCGCGGGCCGCGATGTCGGTGGCCACCATCACCAGGACCTCACCCGAGGCAAAGGCTTCGAGATTCTTCGTGCGTACGTTCTGCGAAAGATTGCCGTGCAGATCCACGCTCGGTATGCCGTTCTTGGAGAGTTGAAGAGCGATCTTCTTGGCCGTGTGCTTGGTGCGTGTGAAGAGAAGCGTGCGCTCGCGTCCCGAGGCAAGAGCCTGCACGATGGCCGGCTTGTCGTCTCGACTGACGCAAAGAACATGATGTTCCATGTCGGGAACGGGCGATTCAGCCGGGTCCACGGAGTGAACTGCGGGCGAGTGCAGATAGCGATCGACGAGCACATCGACACCGTTGTCGAGTGTCGCCGAGAAGAGGAGACGCTGACCGTTGGTCGGGGTCTTGTCGAGCACCCGCTTCACGACGGGGAGAAAGCCGAGGTCGGCCATGTGGTCGGCTTCGTCCACGACCGTGATCGCGACGTGATCCAGTCGGCACTGCCGCTGCTGCATGAGGTCCTCGAGACGACCAGGGCAAGCGATGACGATGTCGACTCCCCGCGAAAGTGCTTTCACTTGCGGTGCTGCACTTACTCCTCCATGAATCACAACATGGCTGAGGCCGAGCGCGCGGGCCAGAGGGTCGAGCGTCTCGGCGACTTGTGCTGCAAGTTCGCGAGTGGGAACCAGGATCAGCCCCCTCGGTTGACGCGGGGCCGAGCCACGCCGATCGGCGGAGAGTCGGGCCACGAGCGGGAGCACGAAGGCGAGAGTTTTGCCGCTGCCGGTACGCCCTCGTCCGATGATGTCGAGACCGGACAGGGAATCGGGCAGTGTCTGACGCTGGATGGGGAACGGCTCGGCGATTCCGCCACTGGCGAGGATGCGAACCAAGTTGGCCGGCACTCCGAGTGCTTCGAAACTGGCCGAACTCATTTCGGGTCGCGACGACGCGCGAGAGGGACTGGTGGTGGGGGACATGAGGTTCCTTCGTGTTGGGGGACGACACCAACGAGGTGTCTGGGGGAGGAAGCCTCTGACGAGCCTGAATGCTCATCACGTCGCACGCCACTCATGATCGGAAGACACACCGATCAACGGGATCAGTATGGAGGCGGTTCGGGGTGAATCCACCCGAAACGGCGGATTATCGGTTCAGTGCTTGGTCGACGACTTCTGCCGGGTGAAGGCCACACCGCCTCCCACCACGGCGATGATGGCGACGAGAAGGATGATTCCGAAACTGAATGCTCTCATGGCGTCAAGGTAGGAGCTCTCGGCTGCATCGACCTCTCGCCATTCGTCACCGAATCCGGGTCAGTAGCAATGTCCGGTGGGCGGGAGGTTCAGAGGTTGGCGATGCTGATGACGATCTGGACCTGTATGGCGATGATCGCCTGTGCAAAGGCGAGTGCGTTGTGCAGTTCGAAGCGTCGTCCGGCCGTGATACCCACGTCATTGGTCCCTTCGTCCCGTTTCGTTGCGGCCGCGTGTGAGAACACGGGTCGGGGCGGGGAACGCCTCCTCTGACAAGATGGTCCTCGGGGGAGGTCGCATGCGTTCATTCGATACGGACCCGACGCAGGTGGTCACGGCCGGTCGGGGGCAACGGGTGCATCGTGACGCACTCGAACACACCGCACGCCTCGCCCGTCGGTTGTACGAGGTTCGTCCCGGGGTGTGGACTCTTGTGGGCAACGGGCTTTCGAATCAGACCTTCATCGACGCGCCCGACGGTTTGATCGCCATCGACACCGGAGAATCCAACGAGGAGATGCGCTCGGCGTTGTCCGAAATTCGCGCGGTGACCCAGCGTCCGATTGCGGCGGTTGTGTACACCCATTTCCATTATGTGAACGGCACCGAGGAGATCTTCCGCGAGATCGGCCACGAGCTGCCGGTGTATTCACACGAACGGGTTCCCCTCAATCGATCACGAGCGATGTCGGAGATCGGCCCGTCCTATTCGAGCGGACTCGTTCATCAGTTCGGTACCGCGATGCCCCTCGACGGCGCGGACGGACTCGTGAGCGTTGGGCTCGGCATCTTCTATCGGAATCCGGATCACCATCCGTTCACGAGCGGTTTCGTGCCCCCGACCGTCACG
>JBEGQB010000196.1:0-3911 GCA_041181165.1 Actinomycetota bacterium | reverse complement strand
GCGGGCATCCTTCGCGACAAGGCGTTCCACAACATGGAACCGGATCTGCTGAACCCGGTTCTGGACGTCCACTTGAAGGGCGCCTTCTACGTGACTCGCCCGGCCTTCGTGAAGATGCGCGAACAGGGCTACGGACGGATCATCTCGACGTCATCGGCCGCCGGTGTGTTCGGCAACTTCGGCCAGACCAACTACGGCGCCGCCAAGATGGGACTCGTCGGCTTCACTCGAGTGCTTGCCGTCGAAGGGGCGCGCAACAACATCAAGGCCAACGCCATCGCACCACTGGCCATGACCCGCATGACCGAGGACATCCTCGGTGGCCTGAAGGACAAACTCGATCCGGGTCTCGTATCTCCACTCGTCGCCTTCCTCGCCCACGAAGACTGCCCGGCCTCCGGCCAGCTGTTCTCGGTCGGTGGTGGACGTGTCGCCCAGGTCTTCCTCGGCGAGACCAACGGCTATTACTCGCCGACACTCTCACCTGAAGACGTCCAGGCCAACTGGTCCACGATCACCGATCGCAACGGCTACGCAGTTCCGAGCAATCTCGGCGAAGAAACCGCTCTCTTCCTTCCGTTCTTCAAGTGACGATGATCAGCGTCGAGGACTTCGCCGCCGAATCGAAGGAGTGGCTGGCCGCCAACAAACATCTCGCGCCACGCGATTACGGGGCGATTTGCCCGCCCGATCTCGTCGAAGAGGGCCTTAGGTGGCAGCGTCACCTCTTTGCTTCGGGCAAGGCTGGTATCCATTGGCCAGTCGAAGTCGGCGGACAAGGACTCACCCCCGCACATCAGGCCCAGTGGTTGTACGAGTGTGCACTGGCCGGCACTCCCGGTGTCTTCAACATGGTCGGTCTCGTGCTGGCTGGCGGGGCCATCCAGAAGTTCGGGACCGACGAGCACAAGGCGCGTCACCTCGAAGCGACACTGCGCGCCGATCACGTTTGGTGCCAACTGTTCAGCGAGCCCGGCGCCGGCAGCGATCTCGGATCGCTGAACACCAAGGCCGAGCGAGACGGTGATCGCTTCATCGTCAACGGTCAAAAGGTGTGGTGTTCGGGTGGTCGATACAGCAATTGGGGCATCCTCATGGCTCGCACGGACCCGGACGCTCCCAAGCACGAAGGCATCTCGTTCTTCCTTCTCGACATGAGCCTTCCGGGTATCGAAATTCGTCCGCTCAAACAGATGACCGGCGAAGCCGAATTCGACGAAGTCTTCTTCACCGATGTCGAGGTACCGGCCGACGCTCTCATTGGTCCATTGCACGGCGGCTGGGGGGTGGGGATGGCTGTGCTCACCTCCGAGCGTGGTCACATCGGAACGAGTGTCATCTCTCTCGAACGACGACTCGAATCCATTTCACGTCTCGCGCAAGGTCGTGAACTGAGCTCCATCGAGCGCCAGGAGCTCACGTCGCTCCTCTCCAAGGGCATGGCCTACAAGGCGATGGCGCAGCGACAGGGTCCAGTTGCCTCCACCGCGGCGTCACTCATGAAACTGGGCATCACGGAGATGATGTTCGACGTCAGCATGTTGCGCGCCGACATCTCGGGCCCCGAGGCCACCCTCGACGGTCCGGATGCCTTCGGACTCCTTGCCGCTCCCGGAGGTCGTATCGCAGGCGGCACGAGCCAGGTCCAGCGCAACATCATCGGCGAGCGATTGCTCGGCCTGCCGCGGGAACCGCGCCCTGACAAGCACTGAAACCCCTGCTCGCCACGGGCTGAACGGCGGAAAACACCCGTAGAATCATCACTCTTCGCCACCTACGGCCGTCCCTGATGTCGGCCTCTCGGAGAGAACCCCTTGAAAGTCGCATCATCCAACGGCGTGAAAGTCGAGTTGCACGATCTCGGCGGCCACGGTCCGACCATGCTCATGTCGCATGCGAACGGCTTCCACGGATTGTGCTGGGGCCCAGTGGCCGCCCATCTGTCGCGCCGGTTCCATTGCTATGCCCACGACCATCGGGGTCATGGCGATACCGCTTTGCCGAAGAACTGGAAAGTCGCCTGGGCCGGTTACGGCGCCGATGCCAGCGCAGCTGCCAATGCCGTGCGCGAAGACGGCGGCATCATCGGTGTCGGCCATTCGATGGGTGGCGCAACTCTTCTCATGGCGGCTGTGAAGGATCCGTCGCTCTTTCGCGGTCTCCTCGTGTACGAACCCATTGTGCCACCGGCCGACTTGCGGATGCCGGCCAACCGGCCGAACAACCTCGCCGAAGGAGCTGCCCGACGCAAAGCATCGTTCAAGAGCTACGAGGACGCGATTGCGAACTACTCGTCGAAGATGCCGATGTCGTCGTTCTCACCCGAGGCACTCGAGGCTTACGTGCGCGGTGGCTTCCGAAAGGGTGACGACGGACAGGTTCACCTCAAATGCGATCCAGCTCTCGAAGCCGAGAACTTCCGCAATCCGGTCGTGCCCAACCTGTGGAAGAAGTTGTCCGATCTCCAGATCCCGGTGTGGGTGCTGAGCGGACACCCCGAACCCTTCCAGCCGTCGGGTTGGGCCGAGGCCGTCGCCGACCATCTACCCAACGGCAAGCACATCGAATACAGCGATCTGGACCACTTTGGACCGTTCGTCGACCCGGCGCGCATCGCACGCATCATCGACACCTTCGCCGACACTCTCGAGCCGTGATGGCGGCCACCGTCGACTCTCCCGGAACCGACTCGTTCGGACCGACGGTCGCCCGCATCGACGGTGCTCTCGACCGCCGCCTCGAGCCGTGGCGCGATTCAGAAGTGGCAAGTCGCGTGTTCTCGGCGGCCAGTCATCTCGGGGACTGGAGCCTGATCTGGCATCTCGTCGGCGCAGCCCGGGGCGTCACGAGCGAGAAGCGCGCCGTGCAAGCCATCGCTCTCTCGGCTCTCCTCGGTGCCGAATCCCTCATCGTGAACCAAGGCGTGAAGCGGGCTTTCAAGCGTGAGCGCCCAACTGAAGCCGGCGACGATCGTTTCGAAGTCCGCAAACCCTCGACGTCGAGCTTCCCGAGTGGCCATGCGAGTGCAGCCGCCTTTGCCGCCACGGTGCTCACCACGCTCGACGGCAAGAAGTCGGCTCCCATGTGGTTCGGTTTGGCCGCTGTCGTCGGGACGAGTCGCGCGTTCGTCCGCATTCACCACGCGTCCGATGTGATCGGCGGAGCGGTCGTCGGTGTCGGGCTCGGGCTCCTGGTCCGTCCGTTCGTCAAGAGACTTCGCTGAGGAGGAATCGATGACCCGCCAGTTCGCCATCACCTGGGACTACCGGTGCCCGTACGGACGTATCGCCCACGATCACATCACGACCGGACTCATGGCCGGCGCCGAGTGGGATGTCACGTTTCTCCCATTCTGTCTCGGCCAATCGCACGTGGAGCCCGGGATGCCCGATGTCTGGGAGGTTCCCGAATCCGATTCCGGACTTCTCGCGTTGCAGGTCGGCATCGCCGTTCGCGACAACCAACCACACGCCTTCGTCCCGTTCCACCGGGCGATGTACGAGTTCAAACACGCGCTCGGCGGAAACATCCGTGACCGAGATTCGATCTCCAGGGTGCTCACCGGTTCGGGCCTCGATCCTCGTGCAGTTTTCGACGAAGTCGATTCCGGTCGTCCCCTCGCAACCATTGCCGACGAACACAAGCGCTACGCCGCCTCGCATCACGTCTGGGGAGTGCCAGTGTTCATCGTGGACGACAAGGCGGTCTTCGTGCGCCTGCTCGATCGACCCGAGGGCGACGAAGCACTTGCCATTCACACCATCGAGCGGATACTCGACAACATCGATTGGCCGATTCTCAACGAGTTCAAACACACATCCGTGCCTCGCTGATCACAGCCGCGGCACTTTGGTGGGTTCGTCCCGTCGGAAGCGGATGTCGGCGACCACGGTGCCGTCGGACTTTTCGGT
>JBEGQB010000195.1:0-3920 GCA_041181165.1 Actinomycetota bacterium | reverse complement strand
GGCCCGGCGCGCCTGATCGATTACATGTTGCAGACCGGTCCGTACGGAGCGGCCTTCGGCACGAATCCTGGTGGAGCAAGCCTTGAACTGTTGCTCGCCAATCCGCATGGCGTCGATTACGGGGCGCTCGAACCTCGTCTGCCCGACGCACTACGAACCAAGAGCGGTCGAATCGAACTGGCGGCGCCCGAACTTCTGGCCGACGTGCCCCGATTGCGCGAAGCCATCGATGAGTTGTCGCAGCGGTCGCTGGTTCTCGTCGGTCGTCGTCATCTACGGTCCAACAATTCGTGGATGCACAACATCGAGGTGCTCGTGAAGGGCAAGCCTCGTTGCACGTTGCACGTGCATCCGGACGATGCATCCAAGCTCGGAGTCCGCGATGGCGCGGCGGCGCGCGTTGCCTCGCGTGTGGGCGCGGTCGATGCGGTCGTCGAAGTGACCGACTCCATCCGTCCGGGAGTGGTGAGCCTGCCGCATGGATGGGGGCACGGCATGCCAGGGACGCGATTGCGCGTGGCCGCCGAACGCGCCGGAGTGAACTCGAACGTCCTCACGGACCATGAGGCCATCGACCCCCTGTCGGGTACCTCGGTACTGAACGGCATCCCGGTCACGGTGACGCCTCTGTAGGGGCGCGAAACGCAACTTCTCCACAATTCGTGGGGGCATCTCCACAGGCTGTTCCACAGGGTTTTCCCCGAAAGATTCGGGAAATTCACACGGTTGTCCACTTCCTTCACACAGGGGTCCACCCGTACGGTGAGGCCCGCGAAGGGGTGGTGTCCGACTGCGGCGAGGGCGACTCGGCGGAGGTGTTTCACCACCGTGGTCGGGCAGCTGGAGCGATGTTCGCTCTGAACCTGTGGACGGGCACCACCCCCTCGATCAGCTCGGCTCGGGGTGCGCGTAGGCCCTGAGCAGGGGGAACCTGGAGATCGTTGACAAGCCCGTAACTACACTGCTGTAATCTCACAACCACTTGTGGTGACAACCGCGGAGGGGGACCGCAACCACCACATCTTGTGTGCCTCGCTACCGACCCGAAAATCGCTCAACCGACCCTCAGAAAAGGAAAAGATCATGTCGCTCGCACCCGACCGTCTGGCCATCGGGATCCGTCGCCACTTCACGACTCCCGGGGTGCACCCCTACGACCAGGTGGTCTGGGAGAAGCGGGATTCGCGTATCTCCAACTGGAAGGACGGCTCGGTTGCATTCGAGCAACTCGGTGTCGAGTTCCCGGTCACGTGGTCGCTGAACGCGACCAACATCGTGACCCAGAAGTACTTCCGCGGCACGCCGGGTACACCTGAGCGCGAGTCGTCGTTGCGTCAGGTGATCGACCGTGTCGTCGACACCATCACCCAGTGGGGACGCGAGGGCGGCTACTTCGTCGACGAAGCCGAGGCAGCCAATTTCTCCGACGAGTTGAAGTTCATTCTCGTCACCCAGCGCGCCGCCTTCAACAGTCCGGTGTGGTTCAACATCGGCGTGAAGGGTGTGCCGCAGCAGGCGAGCGCATGCTTCATCCTCTCGGTCGACGACACCATGGACGGCATCCTCAACTGGTACCGCGAAGAAGGCGTGATCTTCAAGGGTGGTTCGGGATCGGGTATCAACCTGTCGAAGATCCGTTCGAGTGTCGAACTGCTGAACGGAGGCGGGACGGCATCGGGACCGGTGAGCTTCATGCGCGGAGCCGATGCCTCGGCCGGCACCATCAAGTCGGGTGGCAAGACCCGTCGTGCCGCGAAGATGGTCATCCTGAACGTCGACCATCCCGACGTCGAAGAGTTCATCTGGTGCAAGTCGAAGGAAGAGAAGAAGGCTCGCGTGCTTCGCGACGCCGGTTTCGACATGGACCTCGACGGAGCCGACTCGTTCAGCATCCAGTACCAGAACGCCAACAACTCGGTGCGCGTCACCGACGACTTCATGCAGGCCGTCGTGGACGACAAGGACTGGAGTTTCCGCGCCGTCACCAACGGCGAAGTGGTGCGCACGGTGCGCGCCCGTGATCTCTGGCGTCAGATCGCTCTGGCCTCGTGGGAGTGCGCCGATCCGGGCCTTCAGTTCGACACCACGATCAACAAGTGGCACACCGCGCACGCCACCGGCCGCATCAACGGTTCCAACCCGTGCAGTGAGTACATGCACATCGACAACTCGGCCTGCAACCTCGCTTCGATCAACCTTCTCAAGTACCTCGATGAAGAAGGCAACTTCGACATCGAGGCCTACAAGCACACCATCGAGACGGTTTTCACCGCCCAGGAGATCCTCGTGGGCCGCGCCGACTACCCGACCGAAAAGATCGGGGAGAACAGTCGCAAGTTCCGCCAGCTGGGGCTCGGTTACGCCAACCTCGGCGCGTTGCTCATGGCCCTCGGTCTGCCGTACGACTCGGCCGCCGGACGCGCCTGGGCGGCCTCGCTCACCAGCCTCATGACCGGACACGCCTATGCCACCAGTGCTCGCACCGCCAGCCGCATGGGTCCGTTCGCCGGCTTCGCCGAGAACGAGCGCTACATGCTCAACGTCCTGCGCATGCACCGGGATGCGAGCTACCAGATCGAGAACCCGGATTCGGTTCCGGCCGATCTGCTGCGCGCCGGTCAGGAAGCTTGGGAGTCCGCCGTACGTGACGGCGAGGAGTACGGCGTACGCAACAGCCAGGCTTCGGTACTCGCGCCGACCGGCACCATCGGACTCATGATGGACTGCGACACCACCGGTATCGAACCCGACCTCGGTCTCGTGAAGATGAAAAAGCTCGTCGGTGGCGGCAACATGGTCATCGTCAACCAGACCATTCCGCAGGCTCTGCGCAAGATGGGTTACACCGCCCAGCAGATCGACGAGATCGTCGCCTACATCGACACCGAGAAGTCGATCCTCGGTGCGCCGCACCTCAAGGCCGAGCACGTCGCAGTGTTCGCCTGCTCGATGGGCGACAACACGATCCATTACGAAGGCCACGTTCGCATGATGGGCGCGGTGCAGCCGTTCCTCTCGGGGGCGATCTCCAAGACCGTCAACATGCCCGAAGAAGCGAGCGTGGAAGACGTCGAGGCGTTGCACCTCTTGTCGTGGCAGCTCGGTCTGAAGGCGGTGGCGATCTATCGCGACAACTGCAAGGTCGCCCAGCCGTTGTCGACAGCCAAGAAGGACGACGACAAGGCTGATGCACCGGCTGCTCCGCAGGCGGCCGCTCAGGTGATCGAAAAGATCGTCGAGAAGGTCGTGCAGAAGCCGGTGCGCCAGAAGCTGCCCCGCAGCCGCAAGGGCCGCACCTTCGAGTTCCGCGTGGCCGACTGCAAGGGATTCGCGACCATCGGCGAATACGACGACGGTCGCCCCGGCGAGGTCTTCCTCACCGTGTCGAAGCAGGGCTCCACGCTCTCGGGCATCATGGACGCCTTCGCCAAGAGCATCAGCTATGGCCTTCAGTACGGCGTGCCGATGCGGGCCTTCGTCGAGGCGTTCGTGAACATGCGGTTCGAGCCGGCCGGCATGACCGACGATCCGGACATCCGGTTCGCGGCCTCGATCATGGACTACCTGTTCCGTCGTCTCGCCCTCGAGTACATGACCTACGAGGAGCGCCAGGAACTCGGCATCTTCTCGGTGGATGAGCGCCTGCAGCCCACGTTGCCCGGTGTCGAGGAGTCCGTCGTCGAGACGACCAACGGCTCGGAGGTCGCCGCCGACCCGAAGAGCATTCCGTCGGTCGAAGAACTCGTGACCCAGATGGAGATGGGAATCGCTCCGCCGGCTCCGATCAGCGATCACTCCGGCGAGATCGGTCGTCCCGGAAACAAGCACTCGGATGCCCCGATGTGCATGCAGTGCGGTGTGCAGATGATGCGTGCTGGCTCGTGCCATGCGTGTCCGTCGTGTGGAAGCACCAGCGGCTG
>JBEGQB010000194.1:0-3943 GCA_041181165.1 Actinomycetota bacterium | reverse complement strand
CGGACCACGTGATGGCGCCGATCCAGCCTCGTCGAAACGCGCTGTAACCGTAGGAATCCTCGAGAAGAAGATTGAACGCTCCCGGTACCGCGATGAGAGCGAAACCGAGCACACCGATACCGACCACCAAGTAATAGAAGGTCCGCACTTTCTTCAGGCGTTGGAACGCCGCGCTCAGTCGAACCGGCGGTTCGGGTTCTCCGATGGTGGCCGTCGAGCCGAGAAAGGCTTCCTGTTCCTGTTTTCCTCGTTCGGGTTCGCGCAGCGACAAAGACCACAGCACCGTGATGCCGGCCGGGATCAACAGCGCGAAGAAGACCATGCGCCAATCGCCACCGTCGTTGCCGGCCCACACGACGACCGCGCCGGCGAAGAGAGGCCCGAGCACCTGGCCGAGCGGCCGACCGAGCGCCTCGATGGCGAAGATTCGAGTGCGTACCGCGAGCGGATACTGATCGGCCACGAGAGACGGACCGATTGGCACTCGCGCCGAAGCACCGAAGCCACTGCCCGCACGGGCGAGTCCCATCTGGAACGAATTGACGACCGATCCGGTGAGCGCGACGAAGGCCAACCACAACGCCGACGCGCTCGACATCACACGTACACGGCGTCGGCGATCGGCGAGCCACGCGAAAGGAAGCGTCGCCAGCACGAGAACCACGCCGCCGAAACTCTGAAGTCCGAGCAACAGCGTGTCGGAGATGCCGAGCGACTCCTGGATGTCCGGGCCGAGAACCTGCATGGCGACGCGATCGAACTCTTCGAGCACCGTGAAGAGAAGAAGGACGACGGCGATGCGATAGCCGCCGCGGCGGAATCCTTCGCGCATCGTCATGGCCTCGACAACCGGCGCGCCGGCCTCGGTCGAGTCGTCGCCGGCGGCAGCGGCCCGGCGCTGCTGTTCGACCACGATCGATCCGGCGAGGTCGGCGACCGAGCGCGGCCTCGACGCAGTCGCTGCTCCGGCCGACGTCGTCGGCTCCCCTTGTCCTGCCTGCATGGACCCCCCTCGCCCGCCGAGAATAGTCGTCGCCAGCGGTTTCTGACGATGTGTCAGAAACTCCCCCGACCCGTGCTACCGTCCCCTGTCTGAACCGGGCAATCCGCCTTCGGTTCACTGATTACGGACCATTCCTGAGGGGGAAATGATGACCAGAAAGTCCCGAGTGGCGTTGGCCTTGGTGGCCGGCGCCTCCCTGCTCGTCGCAGCATGCGGCGGCGATGACGGCGGGGATTCCACCCCGGCCGCCTCCGAGGCTCCTGCGGCCAGCGAAGCCCCGGCCTCCGACGCCCCGGCTGAAGAGCCCACGGCCTCCGATGTCGGTATCACCGCCGACACCATCAAGATCGGCGTCGCGGTCTCCGACCTCGAAGCGATCCGCGCCATGGGTATCTCGATTCCTGACACGCTCACCACCGACCACCTGATGGCTCGTTGGCAGGTCTTCTTCGACGACATGAACGAAGCCGGTGGCATCAATGGTCGCCAGATCGAACTCGTGCGTCTTGTGTGGAACCCGCTCGACCAGTCGACCTTCGACACGCTTTGCGCGGAAGCCACCGTCGACAACGAACTCTTCCTCGTCGTCAACGGAACGGGCCTGTCGTCCATCGCTCGCAAGTGCTTGCTCGACGCTGGTGTGCCGATCATGTACGGCGACGTCATGAGCCAGACCGAGCTCGACACCGGACTCGCCATCTCGCTCGCTCCGCCGAGTGAGGTCGTGGCCGCCGCCGGCGCCAAGGCCTGGATCGAATCGGGTGAGGCTGCGGCCGGCGCAACCGTCGGCATCTTGTCGAACAACACCCCGGCGCTGAGCGCGGCCGGCAAGGCCGCCGAGGCTGCTCTCACCGAGGCCGGCTACACCGTCAAGCTGATCGAGTTGAACTCGCAGTCCGGTGACAACGCCGCCATCAACGAAGAAGGTGCCAACGCCGTCGGTGCGTTCCAGGCCGAAGGCGCAGTGCGCGTCCTCGTGGCCACGCCGTTCACCGAGAACACCGGATTCTGGACCGCAGCGGCTGCCGCGGGCCTGAAGTTCAGCCTGATGGATACGTCGTCCTCGGGTTGCTCGGCCTTTGGTCTGAGCCGTGCCCCGGCCGCCGCCGCTGGCAGTGAATGCATTACCGCTTACGACCACTCGACCGACGGAACGAGCATTCGTCCCGACACCGAGTTCGAAGCCGGTTGTCGCGCTCACTTCGACGAGAACTTCGAGTCCTACTACGGAGGCAAGTCCAATTCGGGTGTGCCGGCCGGTCAGATCATCACCGACACCACCGGCAAGCAGCTCTTTTCGGACTACACCCCGCAGGAGTGCGCGATGGCCAACATCTTCCAGTTGGCCATGACCGCCGCCGGAGTCAATCCGACCCGCGCCTCGTTCATCGAGTCGGTTCTGAACCTCGGTGAGGTGCCCTTGGCCCTCGCCGGCGGTGGAACCGGTCTCTTCGCTCCGGGCAAGCCGTTCGCGGCGAACGCGGTGCACTCGGTGAAGATCACGGCGGCTGCCGCCGACACTGCCCCCGATGCCAATGGCCTCTACAACGGCTGTGCGGCACCGATCTCGTGCGGCATCGTGGTGAGCGACTGGGTGTCGATCACCGACTGACGTCGAACGTCACCGAAGAAGTCGAAGGAGCCGCCCGGGTAACCGGGCGGCTCCTTCGCGTCGGGAGAGATTCAGCGCGCCGTGACCGTGTAGGTGTCGCGGCCCGACTTCAGGACCGTGCCGGGCGTACGACCATTGGCCACACCGTTCTCGACGATCGGCACACCGTTCACGATCACCCGCACGACTCCGTGCGAACCGGCGGTGAGACGAGACGACGAGCCGGGGAGGTCGGTCACCAATCGAGCATCTTCGGAACCGACCGATTCCGGATCGAACACCACGACATCGGCGTGAGCACCTTCACGCAATTCGCCGCGATCGGTGAGGCCGAAGAGCTGGGCCGGCGCCGTGGTCATCATGCGAACCGCGTGTTCGACCGGCACCAATTTTCGTCCGCGCAAGCAATCGGCCAGCCAACGCGTCGGATACGGCGCGCCGCACATCCGATCGAGATGAGCACCGGCGTCGGATCCTCCGATGATGGCCCGCGGATCCTGCCAGAGTTCGGCCCGCATGCGCCACGACTCGGCATCGTCGTCCTGCGGAGTCGGCCACAGAATCGTGCGCAATTCGTCGGCGATCACGATGTCGAGCAGAGTTCCAAAGGAGCTCTTGCCCCGTTCGTTAGCGATGTCGCGCACGACTCGTCCCGACAGACCCTCGTTGGCCTTCGAGTAGGTGTCGCCGATGACGTAGTCGCCCCAGTCGGCCAAGCGGCGGAACACACCGGCCGCCGGCGAGAGGCTGTTCTCCAGCAACATGATCCGAACATCGGGATCCTGCAAACGCGTGATGCGTTCGGCCACCGGCACGCCCAGGACCTTCTGCCAACCGGGTAGCAGCCAGAGTCCGCAGAAGTTGAGAAAGCTCATGTTCATCGGCACTTGCACCGGCATCGTGAGGGCCACCACGCGTCCGCCGAGTTCGCTCGCGCGATCGAAGGCCGAGATCTGACGCGGCACCCGATCGGGTTCTCGTGAATCGACCGTCAGGACGTTCCAGTTCATCGGACGATTGGCCGCTGCACTCATGCGACCCAGAAGCTCGATTTCGTCGTCGGCGAAGCGGTCGAGGCACCCGGGCACGATTCCCTCGAGCGTCGTTCCCTCGTGCAATCCGGTCTCCTCGCACAAAGCGATCAACTCGTCGTGCGTCGCCCAGCGGCTGGCCACCGGCTCTCCGTCACCATCACTGTGCGAGGTGCTGTTGGTGAACGAGAAACCGAGCGCACCCGACTCGATGGCCCGAGCGAGTTCGCGCCGCATCGCATCGACCTGTTCGGAGGTGGCTTCTCCTCCGACGGCGGCCGGCCCCATCACGTAGCG
>JBEGQB010000193.1:0-4003 GCA_041181165.1 Actinomycetota bacterium | reverse complement strand
CACGACTCCGCCCTTCGAGCTCGAGTATGCGGCCTGACCGATCTGTCCGTCGAACGCGGCGACCGAGGCGATGTTCACGATCGCGCCGCGCTCACCGTCGGCCAGCGGCTCGGTGACGCTCATCGCCGTGGCGGCGATGCGGATGCAGTCGAAGGTGCCCACCAGGTTGATGGCGATGACCTTCTTGTAGGCGTCGAGATTGGCTGCGGTGTCGTACGAACCGCCCTTACCGACGGTGCGCTGCGCCCAGCCGATTCCCGCCGAGTTCACGAGCACACGGAGCGGCCCCATCGACTTGGCCATCTCGACCGCGTTGATGATGTCGTCGGTCTTGGTCACGTCGACTTTGCAGAACGCACCACCGATCTCGGTGGCGACTGCATTGCCCTTGTCCTCCTGGAGGTCGGCGACGACGACCTTGGCTCCTTTGGCCGCCAGCAGGCGGGCGGTAGCGGCGCCGATACCCGATGCGCCGCCAGTGACGATTGCACTTGCTCCGTTGATGTCCATGCCGGCGAGGCTAGGAGGAAAGTTGCTTGAGCGACAAAGCCAGAGCGTCACAAATCGCCGCTGGCCCTCCGATCAACACCTGCCTCGACACCGAAGCGAGCGCGAACTTCGTTTCGGCGGGAATCTCACCGCACGGCGGTACGAGCAGAAGCGGAAACGCATCGTCGGCACCGGCCAGGAACGGAGCCGACGTGAGCGAATCGATCGGTGATTGTCCCGATGCCATGCCGACTCCCTCATCGGCGAATCCCGACACATTGGCTCGTATCCACACCACCGCCGCGGCCGATGTTGCGTAGCGATTCGGTCCGGCGAGTCGGGTGACCCGATCGGATGACACCCCGGCCCCGGTGATCTGTGCTTCCACGCCAGCCGGCAACACCGAGGTCCCACCCACGAGCACCACTCGTCCGCCCGAGTTCTGCGCCCACCACTGCTGGACGAACGACACCGTGGCGTCATCGAGTCCGTTCGGTCCCGAGAGCACCAGCGGATCACTCGCTGCGAACGCGGCAGGTGCAATCGAGAGCGCATCCACTTGTGACACACCACTGGCGACGTAGAGGAACGACGCATCGTCCACGATTTCTCCGGCGAGTTGGACGGCCGTGTCGTAGCGATTCGAGCCCTCGACCCGACGGATCGTCACCGTACCGAGGATCTCATCGATCTGGGATTCCACCGCTTCGTTCACTGCGGTGGTCCCACCGACGATCGTGACTCGACGCGGCGTGTTGTCACGCAGATAGGCGATCACGTCGTCCGGGAGTCGGTCGGCTTGTGTGAGCAACACCGCTGCGTTCAACGACCCGGCATAACCGGCCGCCGCCAACCCGTCCACGGTGCCGTTGCCGTTGACGATCACCACATGATCGTTCTCCACTGCACCGGAAGCCAATGCCGATTGGGCGATCTGTACCGCCGTCGAATAGCGATTCTGTCCGTACACACGCGATTGCTCGATCGGCCCCGACGATCCCACCAACTGGTCGCGCAACCAGAGCGCGAATTGCGCCTGTCCCGACGTGGTCAGGTGAACGCCATCGGTGTACCAGCGGTTCTTGGGTCCACCACTGCTCGCGGTGTTCCAGTCGAGGATCCGCAGGTTCGACCACTCATTGGCCGCTTCGCGCAAAGCTCGGTTGTGCGCGGCATAGGACGCGGTGCCATTGGCCTGTCGACGCTCCGACAAGTTGACCCAAAGAACCAAGCGCACACCTTTGTCGTCGAGTGCCTGCATCACTTGATCGATTCGTCCCGGGAATGCGCTCGCCGAATCGTTGTATCCGAGTTCGACGAGCACGACGTCGGGTGATCCCGTGAGACCGCGCACCACACCCAGTCCGTCGAGTTGTCCGGCCACGCAGTTGCCGACCGTGCACCGGCTCGACAGGGCGTCGTATTTGGTCGAGGCGAACACTCCACTCAGGAGCGAGGGGAACGCGCCACCACCCGAGCGCGGAGCGATGCTCTCCCCGACCGAATCACCGACGAACACGAAGTCTTCGTTGGAGACCAGACCGCGAGTCACGATCCGCGCGCTGAAGTTGATGGAGGGCAATCCGTAGGTGGACCGGAGGTCGTCGTGTCCGACCACTACGGTTTTGCTTCCGTTGTAGAGACGCAAACGGTTGGCCCACATCCCGCCGAAACCCTTGGACGTGAGGTTCGGATCGGGCTCGAGCTTCACGTCGGTGATCGTGGAGAGTCCATAACGCGAGGCCAATGCCGAGACGTCGAGCACACGCGTCCAGCGCCACGGATTGGCATCGATGGCGTCGCCCGGATCGTCCACCGCCGGGAACGCTCCGCCCGCCGTTCGATCGCCGTTCGATGACGAGAACTCGGTGGAAACCGGAGTCGACGGTGCACTCGCACGCACGCGGATCGCATAGGCGGTGTCCTCGATGGCAGCGTCACTGCGGGCGTCCTCGATCACCGTCGCCGCGCCGGTTGCAAACGGTCGACTGGCGGCACCGCCGTACACCTGACACGAGTCGGTGTCGCACGACTTCGCATATGCGTAGCGGCCTTGCGCGAGTCCGTACGAACGAGCGGCAACCGATTGCGCTCGCAGCGCGTTGATGCCTTTGCCTCCGGCGGCATCGGCCCATGAGGCCGGCGACTCACGCGGCACGACACCGCGCAGGTATTGCTCGACCGGCACGTCGTTCACTGTTCGGTGGGGTGTGGTCGAACCCGACGCATAGGCCGCCACAACCGCGCCGCGGTAATGCTTCACCGATCCGCTCGGCTGGCACACACCGAGCACTTCATCGGCGTCGGTATCGGGATCGTCGCCGTCGTCACTGGCGATGCGTACCGCCCAACCATTCGAACCGGCCTTGAAACGACCGAGGTAGGCCCAATCGGAGGTGACTTCCATGTCGTCGATGATGTTGCGTGCCACGTCGGCGAGATCGCGATCCCACACACCGTCCACGTCGCCGCTGTAATCACCGTCGTCGATCGATTGTCGCTGGAATTCTTTCACTGCGTTCTCGGTCATCGGTCCGAAGAGTCCATCGGTACCGCCGGGATTCAGTGCGCTCGAGTTGCGCATTCTCGACAACTGCGAGAGGAACACCTGAATCTGAGTGACGGCCGCACGATCGGCCGAGCCGCGCGCCACCGGCCCATTGGGAACCTCGAGTGCTGACGACGTGGTTCCGGTTTCGAGTTTGGCCATGGGATCAGGGCACGCCGTCGAATCTGATCCCCAGGCGTCGAAGCTGCTCGTGCCGGGCACCAAACGCACCGTCACCGACGAATACGAACCCGAGTCGTTCACCGACGCATCTCCATTGGGCGCGATCACCGATGTCGGGAGTCCGTCGAGACTGAGGAGCCGCACCGTCATGCGCTGGTCGCGCGATGCTTCGCCCATCTGGGTCCCGCCGTAGTAGTGGTCGAGGATCCAGCGCCAGTCCTTGTCGTACGTCGTGGCCCAGCCATACGAGCCCCACTGGCTGAGCCCACGACCATGTCCATTCCCTTGGCCTTCCAAGACCACCACCACCGCATCGTCCGTCGTGGGGGCCGCCATGGCCACTGGGGCGCCGATCCACGTCGCCGCTACCGATACGGCGAGTGAGGCGGCCACCGAGGTGGACACGACGTGACGGAGGATGAAGGGACGGGGTTTCACGGATGGAAGTCGTTCATGGACGCCCGAGGTATCGGCCAGATGTGGCCCGACCTGAAGGAATTTCCCCGGGACGGGCGCCCGCTATGGGGGCAAGGTACCGATTTCTCTCGCCGGCGTCCGGTCGGACCCCGCCTGAGCAGGGAAAACAGGGGTACAAGCCGGTGCCCACGACCCGAGGGCCCCTACCGCGGGCTGGCCGCCACCGCCAGGCGATCCACGAGGTCGTTCATCGGGTCACCGCTGTGGCCCTTCACCCACTGGAAGTCGGGGCGCTCATGGTCCGCCAGGGACGTGTAGAGGTCGATCAGAGGCCCCCAGAGGTCGGCGTTGGCCACCGGCTCCCGC
>JBEGQB010000192.1:0-4006 GCA_041181165.1 Actinomycetota bacterium | reverse complement strand
TCGCCTCTCCCGAATGCGGTGGTTTCAACGACGACTTCGTCGTTCCGAATCCGCTCATCGCCTCCATGCAGATCCTCGATCCGGCGCGCGATGTTCGCGAGTTGCAGATCATCCCCGACAACCTCCACACCGGACGGCGCCTCGGTTTCAGTCGGGCACTCGTCGTGGACGCTGCTCAACCATCACGTGTCATTGCCATCTCCACGGGCGTCGGGTTGTCACTCGGGCCGGTTCCCGATGGGTACGAAAAGATCGACAACCCACCGATCGACGTCGTCGACTCTCCGGACCTGCCGCCCCTCACCCAAGTGTTCGGCGCTCGTTCACTCGGCAGCGGCGTGTGGGAACTGCCCGAACTCACGACCGAGCTCGCCTCCCCCGATGCCGCGCTCCACATCGGTCCGCAACACATCACTCTGGAAGCCGCAGCCACGGAATCCGCTCAGACCCTCCTGAACGAACCGCTCCAGATCGAGGATTGGTACGTGATGTTCGTGAATCGCGGCAAGATCGGCCCGTTCCGAACCCGTGCCGAAGCCTTCGCCGGACCACATCAACGTGTTGGTTGCCGGGTCGATCTTCTCGATCTCGGTGCCGACTCGCGAGTGGTCAGCTCGGCCGCGGCGACGTTCGGCGTGGCTCGCTGATCAGACCGGCTGGCCCGACAGTTTGCGCATGTTGTCTCGAAGGGCGAGTTTGCGCTCGGCGGCGGTGAGGCCCGAATAATCGGCCACCCACTCGTAGGGATTGGCCAGGCCCTCGGGATGCGGCCAATCCGAGCCGAGCAGCAACTGCTCGGCTCCGATGACATCGCGCACCGAAGTGATGTCGTCCTCGTAGAACGGCGCCACCCACACGTGCTCACGGAAGGTGTCCATCGGGTCACGCTTGTAGAGCTGTGGTGTCTTGCCGTACGAACGACGGAAACGTCGGGCGAGATCACCCACCCAGCCAGCGCCGAGTTCCACCGTTGCCACCTTGAGCTTGGGCACTCGGTCGAACAAACCGTGACAGATGATCGATGCCACGAGGTCGTACACCGGACGCTCCACGTGCACGCCCATGACTTCGCTGAGCGGCGACATCTTCATTCCGGTGTAGGCCTGACTCTCGCCCCAACGTTCGAGATAGATGCCGTAGCCCGAATCGGCGCCATGGAATGCGATGGTGATACCGGCATCGGCTGCCGTGTGCCAGAAACGGTCGTACAACGGGTCGGCCAGTGAGCGGAAGCGATCGGGGGCCTTCACCGGCGCCGGACGAAAGGTGACCATGCGCGCACCCTTGGCGATCACATGGTTGAGTTCGGCGAGCGCCTTGTCGGGATCGATGAGCGACATGAGCGGACCGGTCAGGATGCGACCGTCACGGTTGTAACCCCAGTCCTCGTCGAGCCATTCGTTGTAGCTGTGAAATGCGGCGTAGAGCATGTCGGGATTGTCCGACATCATCTCCTCGAGACCGAGGCCGAGGCTCGGCATCACCCAGGCGAGGTCGACCTTCTGCTCGTCGAGCAACTTCACACGTGCGGCACGATCACGCGCCGCCGGCGGGATCGGACCCATCTTCACGATGTCGCGGATTTCTTTGCCTTCGTGGTTCTGGGCACGGAAGTACATCTCGAGTGATCCGGGCTGACCGACCGGGTCGTACGTCGGGTTCGGGATGAGGGTGAGAAGCTTGTTGTTGACGAGCAGGGTCTTGCGACCATCGATGTCGATCCAGTGGATCGCATGCTTGAAGGACTTGGGCAGGTGGCGCGTCACGGCGTCGGTGTGCTCGTAGTAGTGCTGGTCGGCGTCAGAGAGGCCGTAGGTGACATCGGCCGGGATCTTGCGTTCTGCGAGCATCGTCATGGATTTCTCCTTCGTCGGGACCGCGTTTCTGACGCCTCGTCAGATTGTACGCCCCACCGACACCGGGTGGTAGACCCAACAGCGGCAAAGGAGCAGAAATGGCCCAAAGTTCAGGCCCCCAGGACCAAAGTCCCGACCTCCGGGCCACCGTCGACCGGGAGGCGATCCGCGATCTCGTGGCCCGCTACAACGCGAATGGCGACAGTGGTCGGTTCGCTCAGGTTCGCGAGCTCTTCGCGGCGGATGCCGTCATGACCATCGATGGCGACCGTTCGTATTCCGGCATCGACGAGATCATGACCATCTTCTCCAGTACGAAGTCAACCACTGCAGGAGCACTCACCCACGTCCGCCATTTCACGGCCACACATCAGATCGATCTCGTCGATGAGCAGAACGCAACTGGTCGTCTTTACTTTGCAGTTCTCACCGACATCGGTCTCGATCACTGGGGCCGGTACGTCGACGGCTATACGAAGTCGAGCGGTCGTTGGTTGTTCGCCAGCCGCAAGGTCAGTGTGGACGGTTGGGCGTCCAACACATTGTTCCCGAGACTCTGAACCGACTCAGAGGCCGGTTGGGTCGGGGCGGAATGCCGTCCGAGGCCGTTGCACGAACTCGAAAGGAACTCCATCGGGATCGTTGAGGAAGCAGATCCACATGTCGGGCACGGCCGTTCCTTCGAGCTCCACCTGTCGTGGCTCTCGCTCGAAGGCCCACCCGGATGCTCGGAACTCGTTGTACGACTCGCGAGTGTCATCCACCCCGACCGCCGTTCGGTAGAGACCGGCCGTGTTCGCCGGAACCGGATGTCGACCATGAGACTTCGGCGATTCCCACTGCATGAGCAGAACCTCGAAGGCTTCATCGGGCAGACGAAGACGCACCGTACGGACCGAGGAGTCCTTCACCCCGAGGACTTCGTGGTGCTCGACTCGATGATGTTCGATCTCGACGAAGCCCATCCCGACGTACCACGGCAAAGAGACCTCGAGATCGTTCACCGTGATTCGGAGATGGCGCATCCGCGCCGCTCCATCCTTGGCTCCAGCATCGGCCACGAGATCGAACCGCGTTCCGAAGGGATCGGTCATGGTCACCCAGGGCGCTCCCCACGGCGCGACGCCTCGCCAGACGACATCGGCACCTTGGGCGATCGCCCGCTGCTCGGCAGTCGCCAGGTCGTCGACAGCGAAGCCGATCGACTGCATTCCGACCTGCGTCGGATCGGCCAGAGGTTCACCGAGTAGCCCGGGCGACACCCATTCCTGAACCTCGACCGATGGACTCACGCGCGGCCCGCGCCAGTCGTAGACGAAGGCCGCTCCACTCATGATCTCGCCTTCGATGCCAAGTAGCGAACCATCCGAGGGATGCAGCGGATTGCGCATCGTTTCTTTGAGACCCAGCGCTCGCTCGTAGAAACCGACGACCGCATCGGTGTCGTCACAGCAGTAGCAGATGTGCAGGAAGCGACGCGACGGCGGGGTCGGAGCCATGACGAACGACAGTAACCGACGTGCGCGCTCGGTCTGGCAGAATCTCTGATGCATCCGACGAAGAGGGGTCATGCAAAAGGAACTCGACGGACAACGCTTGGCCGGCAAGACGGCTCTCGTGACCGGCGCCAGCCGGGGCATCGGTACGGCCATTGCCCGACGACTGGCCGCCGAAGGCGCCGCAGTGGCGTGCACGGCCCGAACCCTCGAGCCGGATCCGAAGTATCAGGGCTCCCTCAACGACACACTCGCGCTCATTCGCAACGCCGGCGGTCGGGCCGAGGCATTTCGTTGCGACCTCTCGGTGAGCGACGATCGCAAGCGAATGGTCGACGAAGTTCACGACCGCATGGGACCAGTCGACATCCTCGTGAACAACGCGGCGGTGACCTTCTTCCTGCCGATCGATTCGTTTCCCGAGAAGCGATTCCGTCTGATGATCGAAACCCAGGTGTGGGGGGCCATCGACCTCGCGCAACAGGTCATTCCGGACATGCGCTCCCGTGGTGGGGGTTGGATTCTCAACATCTCGTCTCGCGCGGCAGTGAAGCCGGTCGGACCACCGTTCGAGCCGTGGTATTCCGATGGCGCGTCCTCCGTGTACGGACTTTGCAAGGCGGCCCTGGAGCGCGTCTCGCTCGGCATGGCCGC
>JBEGQB010000191.1:0-4009 GCA_041181165.1 Actinomycetota bacterium | reverse complement strand
CGAGCACAGCCGAGCTTGCCGAGCGACTCGCTACCAGCGACCCCACCTGACGATTTCCCCCGGCGCGCGGCGCCTTCGGCCCGCACTGCGGCCGGGTCGTTCCGCACCATCGGGCACTCCAACGGCGACGGCACCGATCACTTCCATAGCATCGGGGATGCCGAGTGCGGCCCGCACCTTCCCGACGTTCGCGACCGCGAAGAACAGTGCGCCGAGACCGGCATCGTGCGCCGCGTGCAAGAACGTCATCGTCGCCATCGATGCGTCGACCGTCCAGTACGGGGTGTCCCATGCCTGTGTTCCCTCGCCCAGGCCCGTGCGCTGCTTGTCCGGTTCGGCGTACCGCTCGACGTATGCAGATGGATCGGCGAGCACGACACCGATGAATGCCGCGTTGAGCAGGCCGGGGAAGGCGAACGTCTCGCGGACCTGCGGTTCCATCGCCGCCGACCAGTAAGCCTCGGTTTCGTCGTTCAGGAGCCCCACCATGTGCCAACCCTGCGTCTTGCCCGCACTGGGGGCACGCGAGGCGAGATCGACGAGTTCCTCGATGACTCCGGGCTCCAACGGTTCACTGCGGAAGTTTCGCGTCATCCGACGCGTGCGGACGACGTCAGAGAATTCCACGGCGTGTCAGGAACGTGCGCCGAGCTTGACCAGGCTCTCGGCCATCGTCCAGCCGTGGACGATCAGGACACCTGCCTTCTTCGGGTTCACGTTCGCGAACAACCCGGTGATGTCGGCGGAGATCTTCTCGGGCTTCGAGGACTCGTGGTCGATGAACCCGCTCTGGCCCTTCTCCTTCACGACGAAGCTCTGCTCGTCGTAGCCGGAGTCCACACCGAATCGCTTGGCGAGGCGGCGACCCCATGCGCGCTCCTCGCCGACGGCCCGGTGGCCGTTGCGGGGGATGATCTCGGTGAGCGACTTGAACGCCTCGAGCCCGTCCGGTGCGGCGAACCGGGAGCCGACGACGACGTCCTCGTCCGGGAAGGCCATCAGGGCCCGGTGGTACGCCTCGCCCATGAGGCCCTTCAGCACCTGGTCACGCTTCCCCGTGCGCTTCACGGACATCAGACCGATCAACACACACGGCGTGCCGCCGATGCGCTCGAGCGTGGAGAATGTGAAGCCGTGCAACTTGCCGTCGACACGGGCGAGGGTGCACAGGACCCAGTCCTCCTTCGCCCTGGCAAGAAGGTCGGCGCCGAAGGCCCCGCCGACTGTCAGCATCTCCTCGAGTTGCGCCTCCGAGAGGGCACTGCAGTCTTGAGTGAGAACTTCCACCGACATCGACTGATGACTCTCCGGACACTCGGGCGGCGAACCGCGAAATAAGGCTCCTCCATTGTGCCATTTGGGGCCCCGAGTTCCCCTATTCGGTGGCAATCACACGATTTTCACGGCATTGGCGCCGAAGTTCACCCGCAGTGGTCCGATGACCTTGTCGACGTCCACCATGAACCCGGCCCCCGTGTCGAACACCCGACCCGACGAGATGGTGATCTTCAACGGAGAGACGCCGGGGTACTCGGTGGCGATCTCCTTCAATGTGGCGAGGTTCGACTCGGTGAAACCCGTCGGCAACGTGACGATGATTTCGGGAGTCTTCTTGTGCAGGTCGTCGATCTGCATGATCTTCTGGGCGGTGAAACTCGAGCGTTCGTCGGACTTGTTCAGTCTCCCCGTCACCGTGACGATCACGTCGTCGTTCAGGAGGTGGCCGTACTGCGTGAGGGTGCGCGCGAACACCGTGACCTCGATGCCCGAGTCGAGGTCCTCCAGCACGAAAGTGGCCATCTGGTCACCCTTCTTCGTGAAGCGGCGGCTGAGGTTCGTGACGATCCCACCGATGGTGACCATCCCTTCGTCGCGGTCCGCAAGGTCGGCAATGGCGGTGTCGACCCGGCGGCGGAGAGCCTGCTCGACACCCATCAGCGGGTGGTCGGAGATGTAGAGACCGAGCATCTCCTTCTCGTGGCGCAGCTGGTCCGGCTTGTCGAACTGGTCGTCGGGAACGGGGATTCGGTCGGTCCACGCGGAGTCGCCGGACTCCTCGAGTTCGCCGAACAGTGACATGACGCCACGCTCACGCTCGCGCTTGGAGATGATGGCCGCGTCGATGATCGACTCGTGCACCATCAGCAGGCCGCGTCGCGGGTGGCCGAGCGCATCGAAGGCACCCGCCTTGATGAGTGACTCCACGGCACGCTTGTTGAGCGCCTGGTCGGGAACACGTTCGGTGAAATCGTGGAAGGACGCGAACGGCCCGTTCTCGCGGCGCTCGGTGATGATGAGATCGACGAGCCCCTCACCCACGTTGCGCACCGCCGACAGACCGAAGACGATGGTCTTCTGTCCCCCGTCGGTGAATGCCGTGAAGTCGGACTCGCTGCGGTTGATGTCCGGGTTCACCACGGTGATGCCCATGGAGCGCGCGTCGGCGAGGTGCACCGCCGCCTTCTCGTAATTGCCCTTCACCGAGGTGAGCAGGCACGCGATGTACTCGACCGGGTAGTGCGCCTTCAGGTACGCGGTCTGGTAACTGATGAGTCCGTACCCGAACGTGTGGCTCTTGTTGAACGCATAGTCGGCGAACTTCTTGATGACCGTGAAGAGCTGCTCACCGAGGGCCCGTCCGTACCCGGTTGCCTCGCAACCCTCGATGAAGACGCTCTCCTCCTTTTCCATGACCTTCGGGTCCTTCTTGCCGCACGCCTTCCGCAGGTTGTCGGCCTGGGCCAGCGTGTACCCCGCGAAGCGCTGCGCGACGCGCATCATGCTCTCCTGGTACACCATCAGGCCGAACGTGTCGTTCAGGAGCTCCTTCGCCTCGGGGTGGAAGTACTCGGGCTTCTTGCGGTTGTTCTTGTAATCGGCGTAGTCGTTGTGCATGTTCGCGCTCATCGGGCCGGGCCTGTAGAGCGCGAGAACTGCACTGACATCCTCGAAGGAGGTGGGCCTCATGGAGCGCAGGAGCTGGCGCATGGGCGGCGATTCCAACTGGAAGACACCGATCGTCTCGCCGCGACCGAGGAGCGCGAACGTGAGCTCATCGTCGAGGGGCACCGTGTCGATGTCGAACCCGGGATCGCGCTGGCGCCGGATCATCTCCACCGTGTCCGTGATGACGTCGAGGTTGCGCAGCCCGAGGAAGTCCATCTTGAGGAGCCCTAGTTCCTCCACACCGTGCATTTCGTACTGCGTGACGATGGGTGCCTCGTCCGCCTTCAGGTCACCCACCGGCTTGCGCTGGATGGGCAGGTACTGCATCAGCGGCTCCGGGGTGATCACCACGGCGGCGGCGTGGATGCCGTCACTGCGCTTCAGTCCCTCCAGCCCCTTGGCAACCTCGACGACCTTCGATGCCACCTCGTCGACGCCGACCAGGTCGCGCAGGGCGGCCGCGGCCGCGTACCCCTCCGCGTACTGGTCGCTCTTCTCGAAGCAGTACTGCAACGGGGTGTCACGGCCCTGGTTGAGGGGCGGCATCAATTTTGCGATGCGGTCCCCCACGCCGTACTCGTACCCGAGCACGCGTGCAGCGTCGCGCACGGCATTGCGGGACTTGATGGTGGAGAAGGTGATGATCTGGGCGACGTGGTCGCGGCCGTACTTCTCGGCTGCGTAACGGATCATCTCGTCGCGGTACCGGGAGTCGAAGTCCATGTCGATGTCGGGCATGCTGACGCGCGACGGGTTGAGGAAGCGCTCGAACAGCAGGTCGTACTTCAGCGGGTCGAGTTCCGTGATGCGCAGGCAGTACGCGACAGCGCTGCCGGCAGCCGAACCGCGGCCAGGCCCGACCCTGATGCCCGAGTCCTTTGCGTGCCGGATGAGGTCCCACACGATGAGGAAGTACGAGCTGAACCCCATCTGGGCCACAACGCCCAGTTCGAACGACACACGTTCGACGACCTCCGCCGAAAGGTTGTCGCCCCATCTCTTCCTGGCACCTTCCCATGTGAGGTGCTCGAGGTACTCGGTGTCCGTGGCGAACTGAGGGGGA
>JBEGQB010000190.1:0-4043 GCA_041181165.1 Actinomycetota bacterium | reverse complement strand
AACCGACTTGCCGAGAGCGATGGCAGGCGCGTCCGGCCGAAGCGCCGAGTTCCGGTGAACCCACGTTGCAAGGTTCATAGCCGCTCCGTTTCGATTTGTATCATGCGTGATATATTACCGGACAACCGTCTGGTCAAGATTCGTGCGTAAAGATTCGGGGATCATGAAAATCACATCCGATGAAGCCTTGCGCCGCGTGGCTCTCCATGATCACGGGGTTTTGTCGACAATCAATCCCGAACGAGGCATCGACTCCGTACCCGTTGTGTACGGCATCGACGACGACGGGTACATCGGTATTCCTATCGACACGGTGAAACCCAAGACCTCCACAAATTTGCAGCGTGAAGAGAACCTTGCGACCGACCGGCGCGCCACGCTTCTCGTGGATTTGTGGGACCAGAACGATTGGTCACGATTGTGGTGGGTGCGAGTGAGACTTGAGCGAATGGACGACGACGAGGGTCGGGCTGCTCGGCTCGCCGATGTGCTTGCGGCGAAGTACCCGCAGTACCGTGACAAACCGTTCGCGCGGGTCATGGTCTTCAGAGTTCTGGCTGTCACCGGATGGACCGCCTCGTAGCCGGGACTGTGTTCGAGACACTGTTCGGTTTCATCCGGAGCGAACTAGCCTGAGAAACCAGTCGGTTCGGTGTTCCGGGCGAGTTTCGCTCCGGGTTCTGCTCCGCCTCCGCCCCTTTAGCTCAGTCGGTAGAGCAGCGGACTTTTAATCCGTTGGTCCAGGGTTCGAGCCCCTGAGGGGGCACTGGCTCCGCCGGGGCCGGATGGGAGAATGCCTCATGGCCGAGTTCCCCTCGTACGAGTCGATCCGACTCGAACGTCACGACCGTTTCGCCACGTTGGTTCTCGATCGACCAGAACAGCGCAACTCGCTCTCCGTCGATGTGATGCTCGAGATCACCGACGCTCTTCGACGTGTGGCCGGCACCGATGTCGATGGTGTCGTCTTGGCCGCCAACGGGCCGGTCTTCTCTGCTGGTCATAATTTCGCCGACATGGCGGGTGCCGATCTCGATGCGACGCGCCGTGTCTTTGCGGTGTGTACCGAGATGATGAACACCTTGCAGGGGATTCCACAGCCGGTGATCGCTCGCGTCCATGCCCTGGCCACGGCAGCCGGCTGTCAACTCGTCGCCACATGTGATCTGGCGGTGGCGGCCGAGTCAGCCGCCTTCGCCATCCCCGGGGGCAAGGGCGGACTCTTCTGCCACACTCCGCTCGTTGCCGTGGCGCGCAACATCGGAAGAAAACGAGCGCTCGAAATGGCGATGACCGGTGATGCCGTGGACGCTCGAACAGCTGCCGAGTGGGGTCTCGTCAATTCGGTCGTCCCCGATGCCGAACTCGACGACGCAGTGCTCGACCTCCTGACGCGAGCCACCCGAGGATCGGTGTACTCGAAGGCGCTCGGGAAGCAGGCGTTCTACGCGCAGATGGATCTCCCGCAGGAAGAGGCGTATCAGTACGCGGTCGAGGTCATGGCCCGGGCCGCCACTTCGCCCGACGCTCAGGAAGGAATTTCGGCGTTCCTCGGCAAACGTCACCCGACGTTCTCTCAACGCCCCTCGGTTGAATGAGGTCGGAGGACCAACCATGAGCACGATCACCTTTTCGGTTCCGGGAATGACCTGTGGTCACTGCAAAGAGGCGGTCACAACGGAGTTGTCGAAGATTTCCGGGGTCACCGATGTCGAGGTCGACCTCGATACCAAATCCGTGAGCGTCACGAGCACATCCGATGTTGCGTGGTCCGATCTCGTGGCGGCCGTCGATGAAGCAGGATTCGAAGCCGTCGGTCAGTGACGACCCCGTCGTCCTGGCTGTCACAGGAATGTCGTGCGCGGCCTGTGCCGCGCGCATCGAGAAGAAGCTGAATCGTATCGAGGGTGTCGCCGCCACCGTCAACTACGCAACGTCGAAAGCCACCGTCCATACCGCGGCAATAGACGTCGATGAACTCATCTCGACGATCGAGGGGCTCGGATACGGCGCCGTGCGACCCGAGCCGTCGGGTGAAGGCGCAACGACGTCCGAGATCGCCAACGCAGCACACCTCACCGACATCCGTCGTCGACTCGTGGTCGCGGCCATCGGGGCCACACCCGTGATGTTGATGTCGATGATCTCGGCATGGCAGTTCGACGGCTGGCAATGGGTGTGTGCTGTTCTCGCTGCTCCCGTGGTGAGTTGGTCGGCGTTGCCCTTCCATCGTGCGGCGTGGCGCAATGCACGTCATCGATCCACGACCATGGACACCCTCGTCTCGCTCGGAGTGATCGTTGCCGTTGCGTGGAGTGTTTGGGCACTTCTTTTCGGTGGGGCCGGTGAGATCGGCATGAAGATGGACATGTCGCTCTTCCCTCGAACATCGGCCTCGATCGTCCATGACGGCATGTTGATGGCCTCCACCAACCACCACGAGATCTATCTCGAGGTCGCCACCACACTGGTGGCCTTCCTTCTGGCCGGCCGATACTTCGAACTCGTGTCGAGAAGCCGAGCAGGTTCGGCCATTCGCGCCCTGGCGACCATGGGTGCGCGCACGGCAACTCTGTGGCGCGATGGAACCGAGACCACCATCCCCATCGCGGCATTGGGTGTTGGTGAATTGTTCGTCGTCCATCCCGGCGAGAAGATCGCCACCGATGGCGTAGTCGTCGATGGTTCGAGTGCCGTCGACCGCAGCTTGGTCACGGGCGAGAGCAATCCCGTCGACGTGATGATCGGGGACGGCGTCACCGGTGGCACGCTGAACACCAACGGCCGTCTTCTCGTGCGGGCCACCCGAATCGGGCGAGACACCGTATTGGCCCAGATGGCGAGGCTCGTGGAACGAGCACAGGATGCCAAAGCACCCGTCCAGCGTCTCGCCGATCGTGTGAGCGCGGTCTTCGTCCCCGCAGTCATCTCGTTGTCGGTCGTCACTCTCGTGTCGTGGCTGTTGGCCACTGGCGATTCCGAACGTTCGTTTCAGGCTGCAGTTTCGGTCCTGGTGATCGCCTGTCCGTGCGCGCTGGGGCTGGCCACTCCCGTCGCACTCTTGGTGGGGACGGGTCGAGCGGCACGTGACGGTGTGATCATCAAAGGTGCTCACGTGCTGGAAGCATCTCGTGCCATCGATGTCTTGGTGCTCGACAAGACAGGCACACTCACCACCGGTTCGATGACGTTGGTGGCGATCGAGCCGGCTGATGTAGCGAGTGATGTACTGGTTGCGGCATGCGCGCTCGAATCGAGAAGTGAGCATCCAATCGCCCGCGCGATCGTCCGCGGTCTTCGGGACCGCGGTATCGCCACTGACGACGTCTCGGTGGAGTCCTTCGTGAACCAACCCGGGGTCGGCGTGTCGGGAACGGTGAGCGGACGATCGGTCGTCATCCGTCGTTCTGCTGTCGATGTCGAGTCGGGTGACACCGTTGTCGAGGCTCTGGTGAATGGCGGATCGAAGGTCCGCTTGACGGTGCGGGATCTCCCGAAGCCCGAAGCGCGGGATGTGGTTTCTGCTCTGCGAGCGATGAACGTACGTCCGATGATCGTGTCGGGGGATGCACGTGGTGTCGTTCATTCGGTCGCGCGGAGGGTCGGGATCGATCCGGCCGACACCCGGGCCGAGGTCCTCCCGGCCGACAAGTTGAAAGTGATCGAGGAACTACGGGCATCGGGTCATCGCGTGGGCATGGTCGGCGACGGCGTGAATGATGCACCGGCACTCGTTGCCTCCGATCTCGGCATCGCCATGGGCACGGGTACCGATGCCGCCATGGAGGCCGGCGATCTCACCATCGTCAGTGGCGATCTCCGATTGGTACCGACGGCATTGGCTCTTTCCCGTCGCACACTGCGAACCATCCGAGCCAATTTGTTCTGGGCCTTCGCTTACAACGTGGCTGCTCTGCCTCTGGCCGTGGCTGGTCTCATGAATCCGGTGCTGGCCGGTTTGGCGATGGCACTTTCGAGTGCATTCGTCGTCATGAACAGTCTTCGTCTGCGACGTTGAGCAATTCTCGGGCGCGCCGTATGGC
>JBEGQB010000189.1:0-4045 GCA_041181165.1 Actinomycetota bacterium | reverse complement strand
GACTTCACCGGGGAAGAATCCTTGGGTCTGCATGTTCGTCGGGGAGTGGCGGTTCTGACCGATGGTGGTGGTGCAGTGGATCGGATCGCTCTTCCGTACTCGCTTTGGGCCAAAGTGCTCGGGGGATCGGTGGGATTGTCGTCGGCGATTTCCGTGGGTGACGTGAAGGTGACCGGTTCGGTCGAGCGCATCATCCGAACGATGGGTGTCTTCGAGAACCAAGGTCTTCGTCTCTGATGACGCATCTGCCCAAGTCATCGGAGCCGTTCCGCGGCCGTATCGAGCGGCTGATCGAGGACGCCGTTGCGTCCCGACTCGTGAACGAGGGAGCACCTGCTGGTGCGCCGAACATCGTGGTGATCATGCTCGACGACGTTGGGTTCGGCTCGTTCAGCACCTTTGGTGGTCCGGTACCGACACCGGCGTTCCAATCAGTGGCCGACGACGGACTCCGCTACAACCAGTTCCACACCACTGCGCTTTGTTCACCGACACGTGCTGCATTGCTGACTGGTCGCAATCATCATTCGGTTCACATGGGTGGAATTCCCGAGGGCGCGAACTCCTTTCCGGCTTACGACAGCATGATTCCGAAGTCGGCCGCCACAGTGGCCGAGATTCTTCGCCAGAACGGTTACGCAACCGCCTGCATCGGCAAGTGGCATCTCACTCCGGTGTGGGAGATGGGTCCGGCGGGTCCATTCGACCGCTGGCCGACCGGATCCGGGTTCGAACGTTTCTATGGAATCATCAACGCCGAGGCATCGCAGTACGAGCCGGCGGTGTACGACCAGACGACACCGGTCTTTCCGTATCGCGATCGGGACGACTACCACCTGACCGAAGATCTCGTGGACAAGTCGATCGATTGGATCGACCGAGTGACATCGACGGCGCCTGGCCGACCTTTCTTCTTGTATCTACCAACACCCGCAGTGCACACCCCCCATCACGTGCCACCCGACTGGATCGAGAAGTTCACCGGACGTTTCGACGGCGGGTGGGATTCACTTCGACGCGAAATCTTCGAACGTCAGATCGCAATGGGCGTGATCCCACCCGGTACCGAATTGACTTCGAGACCCGAGGGTGTTCCGGCGTGGGACGACTACCCCGATCGTTTGAAGCCGGTGGCGGCGCGCCTGATGGAAGTGTTTGCAGCGTTCTTGGCCCACACCGACCACCACATCGGCCGATTGCTCGATCATCTCCGGCGAATCGGTGCCGAGGAGAACACTCTCGTCATCTACATCACCGGCGATAACGGCGCGTCGGCCGAGGGAACGGTGAACGGCGCGTGGGCAGCACCCACCTTCCAGAACGGAGTCCCCGAAGACCTCGATTGGTTGGTCGATCACATGGCCGACTTCGGATCGGCTCGTTGCGAGAACCACTTCAACATCGGGTGGGCGTGGGCGCTCGATGCTCCCTTCCAGTGGATGAAGCAAGTGGCATCGCACTTCGGCGGAACCCGAAACGGAATGGCGATCAAGTGGCCGGCGGGAATCACCCGGACAGGCGAGTTGCGTTCGCAGTTCCATCATGTGGTCGACATCGCCCCCACCTTGTTGGCGGCGGCCGGTATCGAATACCCGGAGAGCGTGAACGGCGTGGCGCAGAGCCCGGTGGACGGAATTCCGATGAATTACACCTTCTCGGAAGGTGATGGACCAAGCCGGCGCACGACGCAGTATTTCGAGATTCTCGGCAATCGGGCGATCTATCACGACGGATGGATGGCCTCGTGTTTCCACGGCCGGCCACCGTGGGTGCGTTTCGTCTCGATGCCTTTCGACGGTCCGCAGGAGCGGTGGGAGCTGTACGACATCTCACGTGACTTCTCACAGAGTCGTGACCTCGCGGCCGACTTCCCCGACAAGTTGGCCGAGCTGCAGGACGTCTTCGATCGAGAAGCTCGACGTTGTGGCGTGTATCCGATGCGTGATCCTGGCTTTCGCTTCGATCCGGAACTCGGCGTCCCGCAAGCGCTTGGTGGACTCACCAAGATGACGTACACCACGGCTCACGTCAGGATCCCCGAGCCGATCGTCGTGAATCTCAAGAACTGTTCGTACCGGATCACTGCCGATATCGAGGTGGGTCGAGACGATGACTCGGGTGTCATCTGTTGTCAGGGCGGGAACATGGCGGGTTGGAGCCTGTACCTCGACGGAGGGCAACCGGTGTTCCTCTACAACGCATTCGGACGCGAACTCACCTTCGTTCGTGGTGGTCGACTCGGACGTGGGCGTCACCGAGTGATCGTCGAGTTCGATTACGACGGAGGCCTGGGCGCCGGAGGCACCGCTTACCTATCGGTCGACGGCTCCCTGGTGGCGGCTGATCGAATCGCCCGCACGATCCCCGTCGTGTTCTCCATGAGTGGCGAGACATTCGACGTCGGTCTCGATACCGGAGCACCGGTGGGCCCGTACCCGCATGTCTTCGAATGCTCGGCCAAGATCGATGCGGTCACGCTCGAAAGATTGAGCGAGCTTTCGGCCGAAGACAAGGCGCGGCTCGCCGAATGGGAATTTCGAGCGAGCATCTCGTCGCAGTAATCGCCCGCTCTTTCTCACCCCGTTAAGAGGTTGGCGATGCTGATGACGATCTGTACCTGAATCGCGATGATTGCCAGCGCGAAGGCGAGTCCGACGGAGAGCATCAGCTTCATTCGGCCGTCGAGGTGGTCGATCCGAGCGGTGAGTCGACGTTCGACTTCGTCGAGTTGGCTGGTGCGGACCACGTCGCTCCAGCCGCTGGGCGGAAGATGTTCCATCAGTGTGTTGGCCACGTCGTCTCCCCAAGCGTTCACCAGTGCGTTGTGCAATTCGTAGCGTTGTCCGGCCGCGATACCCACGTCAATGGTCCTTTCGTCTCGTGTCGCTGGTCGACGAATGTGGGAGAAGGATCCCGATGAAAACGACCACCATCCATCCGGCAGGGCGGTTCGGTTTCCGTTCCCCCGAACTAGCCTGAGAAACCGGTCGGTTCGGCTCTCCGGGCGAGTTTCGCTCCGGGTTCGGCTCCGCCCCCGCCCCTTTAGGAGGCGGAGCGAAACTCCCCAGCCCTGATAGGGCAACGTCACGGGATTCCGCCAGTTACGCGTTTGGGTGAACTCTGTTACGGATCAACTGTTCCGCGAACAGCGAAATACCGTCAGTTCCCGAGACGAGCTTGGGTTATCTGACAAGTCCGGTTGCTGCGAAACCCGCAGCAACCAACAACGTCCGCTAGGCGTTCACCTTCGGCATGATGTCGTTCACCAGGCGCTTCAAATCGTCCAGCGTCTTCGACACCGGCACATCGGCGAATGGCGGCCAGATGAGCGGCATGTTCATGCCGGCTTCCCTGTACGCCTTCAATCGATCAGTGATTTGCTTCTCGGTTCCGACGAGCAGGTTTGTCAACTTGTGGTTGTCGGTCTGGTCGGTTTCTTGATCGGTGATCGTGAACCAGATCATGCTGCACATGTCGAAACCATCGTCGAGGTTGCGATTGCTCCCTATCTCTTTCAGCTCGCGTCCGATCTCTTGCTTCCAGCGGGTGATTTCTGCAGGTGTGTCTTGAATGCCGATCCAACCCGCGAGGCCGTACTTCGCGATTCGGTTTGCCGAACGCTTTGGATCCTTCAGACCGCTGAAGTAGATCGGCGGGTGTGGCTTTTGCACGGGCTTCGCACCGAAACCGGCAGGCGCAAAGTCGGCGAACTCGCCGTGGTATTCGAAGATGTCGTTGGTCCAGATTCCCTGCATGATCTCGAGAGTTTCTCGCACATGCTTGTGGCGCTTCGGGAAGATGTGCGAGGCACTTGCCGCGGCGAATTCCTCGGGCATCCAACCGGAACCGACGCCGACGTTCACGCGTCCGTTCGACAGATGGTCGACGGTGGCAATTTCGCCGGCGAGCACTCCGGGAGCGCGGTACGGAGTGTCGATGATGCTCATTCCGATGCGAACCTTCTTCGTCTTCGCAGCAAGCCACGGAATGAGTGGCATACCGTGCAGCCACTGTCCGCGAGCCGATACCGGCATCTGCAACGGGA
>JBEGQB010000188.1:0-4076 GCA_041181165.1 Actinomycetota bacterium | reverse complement strand
CCGGGCCGGTCGCCTTCGTCGGAGTCCTCGAGAAGTGGCGGGCCGAGGGTTCGATGTCGGGTCTCGCGCTCGACGCCTGAAGCAGCCAGAAGCGGGGACGGGGCGACCAATGGAGACCTACCCGAAGCATGTGAATCATGAACTCGGGCCGATGAAGTGTCCGGTCGACCTCGATTCGGTCGACCTCTTCGGCGAGGGTGCCCAGGAGCACTGGTACGAGATGTACGAGATCCTGCATCGTGAGGCTCCCGTGTTACGGATCCCCGGTGGCGGGCTGAAGCCCGGTACGGATGCCTTCGTTCTCACCAAGCACGCCGACATCGCACTGGTGGTGAAGGATCCCGAGCGCTTCACGGTTCTCGGACAGAAGCGCGTGAACGATTGGGCCGATGAAGGCATGACGGCCGAGGCCGCGTATCAAACGTCGCGAAACCTGATGACGGCTTCGATGGTCTCGTTGCGTCCCACGCAGGAGATGTACATCAAGCACCGCAAGGAGCTGACCGATCCTTGGGTCGGTACCGGTGCTCCCCGCCATCGCGAATTGGTCGCACGTCTGGCCAACGAACTCGTCGACGAATGGATCGACGACGGTTCGGTGGAGTTCATCAGTCGGTTCGCCCGACCGTTGCCCCAGAGAGTGTTCGCCGCCATCATGGGCTTTCCACGCGAAGACATCCCGCAACTCGCCGAATGGGGCACCGCAGTGGTCGTGCCATTCGTTCATGGCAGCGGGCTGAAACACGAGATCACACCGGATCAGGCCCGGGACATGTTCGGTCGACTGGATGGTTTTCAGGACTACATCTACGAGCACGTTCGGGCCAAGCGCCGGGATCCGCAGGACGACATGGTGAGCTTCCTCTGCGAGGTCCATTACGAGGCTCTCGACCGGAAGCTCACCGATCTCGAGATCGCCGGAATCGTGTACGCGATGATCATCGGAGCCCTCGAAACCACGCAGTACGCGCTCGAGGAGCAGGCCCAACTCCTGTGCGAGCGGCCCGGGATGTTCGAACTGCTCCGTCAAGATCGCGGCAAACTTCGTGCGTTCACCGAAGAAGCGATGCGTTTGCGTTCACCGACACATGGTCTTTCGACACGGATGACCTCGCGCGATGAAGTCTTCCAAGGAGTTCAAGTGCCGGCCGGATCACTACTGCATCTCCGCTTCGGCGCCGCCAACGTCGACGAAGAAGAGTTCGAGTGCCCCTTCGACCTCGATCTCGAACGTGATGGCGTGACCCGTCATGTGGCCTTCTCGGCCGGCCCGCGTGTGTGCCCCGGGGCCAACCTCTCGCGTATCGAACAACAGGTCGCCTGGGGTGTCCTGCTCGATCGGCTGGAGAACATCGAATACGGGGCCGACAACGACTGGCTGCATCAGCCGGGGATCATGCTCGGCACTCTGAAGGTGAACCTCGACTTCACCAAGGCGAAGGTCCCGCTTTCGCTCGGAATCGGCCGCTGATCACCGACCGTTGGGGGCCATCTGATCGAGGACTTCGTCCAGATCGGCCACCGCGATACCGATCGACTGGTCGGCGATTCCGAATGGGATCATCAGCAGGTTCTCGTGGCGCAGGGCCCCGCACGAATAGACGACGTTCGGTACGTAGCCGTCCTGCTCGAGTTCGGTGGGGGCGAGCAGTGGGGTGTCGAGTGAGCCGATCACCTTCGTCGGATCATCGCGATCGAGCAGGATCGCCGAGATGCAATAGGTGCGCATCGGCCCGACGGCATGCGTGAGTACGAGCCATCCGTCGGCGGTTTCGATGGGTGAACCGCAGTTGCCGAGTTGGACGACCTCCCAGGATCTCCGCGGAATCTGGATGTCGACCGACTCGTCCCAGTATTCGAGGTGACTCGAGCGTGTCACTGCATTCGACTCACGGTCGGCGCGGGAGAGTGCGTAGAACTTCCCGTCGATCTTGCGCGGGAAGAGGGCCAAACCTTTGCCACGAGCCGCCCGACCCGAGGCCGGAGTCGCATGGAACGTGAGGAAGTCGCGAGTGGACAGGAGTTGTTGTGAGATGTCGACTCCGTCGAACGCGGTGTAGGTGGCGAAATACACCGATCCGAGATCGGGGTCGTCGAACTTCACGAAACGGGCATCCTCCATGCCCCGCCATTCGGCGGGACTATGGGGCCAGATGATTCGTTCGGAGAGTCTCGATCCCTCGGAGAAAGAGACGGAGTACGTGCGGTCGGCGATTCCTCGGAAGTGTTGCGCCGTGATCTCGGCATTGCGATACGTGTCGCGGTCGTGCAAGAGGCGGTTGATCTGCTCCTCGAGTTCCGAGCGGGTGAACACCTCACCCAGTTGGTGAAGGACGTACCGAGCGTTCTCTCCGAAGTCGTCCATGGATTCGAGCAGACCCAGGAACGCCCGGTGGCGCAGATGACCTTCCGAATGGAGTCCGGTGTCGAGGTTGCCGCCAGCGGTCTCCATTCGCACGTTGCCGAGCAGATCGATGACCCCGGTTCGAAAGCCGATCGACGAGCGGTGCCCCTCGCCGATGCATCGCACACTCATGGCGAATCGGAGTTCACCAGCAGCCAATCCCGACTGGTCGAGGTGGGGGACGACGGAAGGATTGGTGAGTGCCGCGCCCTCCACCGAGAACTCGTGGGTGAAGTACGCGCCGATCAATTTCCATCGGTCGTCGGATAGTCGTACCGGAGCGTCGAGCCGAGCGGCGACTCGGTGGGCGTGCAGATCCAACCAGTAGTCGATGTCGTGATGCCGGTTGACGAAACGCATCTGAACGTCGGCGAGGGCTTGGGTGACTTCGGAGTCCTGCAATTCGAGTACCCGATCGAGAACCGCGCTGGCCCGTGACTGCGTGGCCCCGTAGTCCTCCTGTCCGGGGATGAACAAACGGGCGAACACCCGACTCGGATCCGGACGGAGATGGATGTCGGTTCGAACGGCGAGAACGGACGGATCGGGACGAGGCAGAGTGGTCATCGGACGAGTGAGCCGACGTGTTGCTGCACCTGCAGGGCCGAGATCATGGCCAAGGTGGACTCGGCGCCCTGGTTGAGATTGCGTCCGTGCGGTTGCAGGCCGTCGTATCCACCTCCAGTGATGTCATCGATCATGGAGACGCCGGCATCATTGCGACCGACGAACCAATCGGCGGCCATGTCGATCACCCGTCGCCAATCGTTGTCGTGCGTTACCGAGAGTGCTCGGTGAGCCGCGTCGGCGAGCGCGGCCAATTCGATCGGTTGCTGGTCGAAGGCCGGCTTCGGATCGCCGGGTCCGCGACCACAAGTCGGCACCACCGAGAAGTGATCGTTCAGGGTCTCTTCCTCGACCAGCCAACGCAGCATCGCCAATCCGGCATGGGTGGTGGCGTCGTCGGCGTGAGCAGCGCCGGCTGCGATCACGACTTCGGGCAAGACCGCGTTCGCATACGTGAGCCGCGGCTCGGGCCACGGCCAATCGGGGGTGCGTGAGTGCTGCAGGATGAGATCGGCGGCATCGGCCACCAGATCGAGCGCGCCCGAGTGGTCGGGGGCGACCGACAACACTTCGGCGGCGCCGAGCGCGGCGAAAGCCATCGTGCGGAGTGAGGCCGATCGATGTCTGATGCCTGACTCGAAGGCGCCGAGGGCTCGTTGGTGGAGGAGTCCGTCGGCGCTGCGCGCGATCACCGAACCGAAGGCCCACAACGATCGACCCCAGGAGTCCTCGATCGTCGGTTCGTCGAGCCAGAGGCGCCCGAAACTCAGGCGATTGTGAGTGCGGCCGTCACGGGTCTGAGCGTGGAGCACGAAACGCATACCCATACGGGCGAGAATCGAAACTCCGCAGGGCCCGTTCTTCTCGCGAGAGGTCACGACCACGAGTCGGGCGTTGTCGTCGGTGCAATAGCCGTGGGCAAAACGAGGGCGCGGACCCTTGGCGTGTTCGAGCAGTCCCCAGTCGTCCGACATGTTGATGAGGTGCCGGTAGTTGTAGTTGCTCATGCGCTCACCGCCTGGGGTGTCTGCATCACTCCGGGACTCAAGACGTGTTCGATCAATTCGAGGTACTTGGCGGCGACACACGGCCAACTGTGTTCTGC
>JBEGQB010000187.1:0-4081 GCA_041181165.1 Actinomycetota bacterium | reverse complement strand
TCCCAGAGCGCTGACCACCACGTGGCGACCTCGGCCGCCGAATTTGCGCGCCAACTTGATGGCGGCTTCGTTGGCCTCGGCACCGCTGTTGCACATGAACACCTGCCCGGCACATCCGGAGGCTTCTTTCATCAGCGAGTTGATCGCCACTGCGGCCGCGGTAGCCGTCGGATTGGCGAAGAAGCCACTGATGTGCATGAGTTGACGGGTTTGAGCCGAAACGGCATCGGAGACCGCTGGATTGCAGTGCCCCAGGGACACGACGGCGATCCCGGACAGGAAGTCGAGGTACCGCCGGCCGGCGACATCCCAGACCTCCGTCCCCGAACCGCGCTCGATCATCAGCGCTGGAGCTCCGAAAATGGGGATGAACGGGCAGTGGTCCTCGCCCATCGTCGGGAACTGGTGTCCGGTCATGGTTTGCCTCCCGACCGCTTGAAGGTCGACTCGACCATGGTCCCGACACCGGCATCGGTGAAGAGTTCGAGCAACAACACGTGTGGGATGCGGCCGTCCAGAATGTGAGCACGCTTCACGCCGTTGCGAACGGCATGCACACAACTTTCGACCTTGGGGATCATTCCTCCTGCGATCGTGCCGTCGTTCATGAGACCGTCGAGTTCATCAGGTGTGGTTTGGCGGATGAGGCTCGCCGGATCGTCGACCACACGTCGCAAGCCTTCGATGTCCGTGAGATAGACCAGCTTTTCGGCTCCGAGCGCTTCCGCGATCGCTCCGGCGACGGTGTCGGCATTGATGTTGTAGGGCTGGCCATCGGCGTCGGTTCCGATCGTCGCCACCACCGGCACGAACTCGTCCTCGAGAAGTCCTTCGAGGATGCCGGGATTGATCTTCTTGACGTCTCCGACGAATCCGAGCTCGGGATCCCGCACTTCCGCAGAGATGAGCGAAGCGTCCTCACCACTCACTCCCACGGCGAACCGCCCATGCACATTGATGGCGGCCACGATCTGCGGATTCACCTGTCCGATGAGAACCATCCGTGCGATGTCGACAGTCTCGGCATCCGTCACTCGAAGACCATTGCGGAATTCGGTGGTCTTGCCCAGTCGTGTCATGAGATCGCTGATCTGCGGACCACCACCGTGCACCACCACGGGCCGCAGTCCGACCAATCTCATGAGGACGATGTCCTGTGCGAACAAGGCCAGTGCATCGCTCTCCGATGCTCCGGCCAAAGCGTTCCCGCCGTACTTGACGACCACGACCTTGCCGGCGAAACGCCGAATGTACGGCAGCGCTTCGATGAGAACGTCGGCGCGTGACAAAGGATCGATGTTCGATGTCATGGATACACCCCGATCGTCGAAAGGCCCGCTGTCTCGGGCAGACCGAGGGCAACGTTCATCGCCTGAACCGCCCCACCGGAGGCCCCCTTGCACAGGTTGTCGAGCGCGCTGATCACGATCACGTTCCCGGTGCGTTCATCGAAGCGTGCGGTCATATGGACCGCGTTCGACCCGAAGGTTGCCTTGGTCGACGGAGAGTCGGGTCGTACGACGACGAAGGGCTCCCCGCGATACGCGTGATCCAGAGCGTCGAGGAGCGCTTCGGTCGACTGCTTCCCCACTGGTCGGGCGTAACACGTCGCAAGGATTCCACGGTTCATCGGAACGAGGTGGGGAGTGAAGAGCAACGTGGCCCCGATCTGTTCTTCCATCTCCGGCGTGTGCCGGTGGTCGACGAGGCCATAAGCGGACATGTCTTCGTCCACCGTGCAGAAATGGTTCGAATGTTTGGGAGCTCGACCAGCCCCCGACACGCCGCTGGCCGCATCCACGATCACGCCCGAAGTTTCGATGAGGCCGGCATCGACGAGCGGCGCGAGCGCCATCGTTGCGGCGGTCACGTAGCAACCAGGAGTCGCGATCAGACGCGCGCCGACCAGGGCCGATCGATGACGTTCGGGCAAGCCGTACACCGCCTCGGCGAGAAGAGCCGGCTGATCGTGATCGAAGCCGTAGTACCGCGGATACGAAGCAGCGTTCTTCAGTCGGTAGGCCGCCGACAGGTCGACGACACAACCGACCTGGCCGACGAGTTGGGGAACCATCTGAAGGCTCGCTTCGTGAGGCAGGCCGAGGAACACTGCATCCAGACCGTGGCACGCCACCGGGTCGTTTTCGGCGAAGCGGACATCGCCGTAGTGCGCCGACAGGCTCGGATAGAGCGCAGCGATCGGTGTCCCGGCTTGCGAGTCACCCGTCGCCAGGACGACCTCGACTCCCGGATGCCCGGCCAGGAGACGAAGCATTTCGGCCCCGGTATAGCCGGAGGCACCGAGGACGGCGACGCGCTTGAGGGACGAGGAAACAGCCACGGCGCATGATCATACGGACTAATGTATGGGAATACAATCACCTTCGGTCCGACGAGGTTCGACCACCGTCCGGACGCGCCGACTCCGCCCCTGCCAACATGGTGCGGTGACTCGTCCGACCGGCTTCCCACTCCCGTCCACCAAGGGACGGCTCCTGGTCGCCGCTCCCCCTCTGGCCGACGGAAACTTCGATCGGACCGTGGTCTACATGCTCGAGCACAACGAGGGTGGAGCGCTCGGCGTGGTCCTCAATCGTCGGAGCGAAGACCTCGACATCGAATTCGATTCGTGGTCACGTCTGATAGCTCCTCCGGCTGAACTCTTCACCGGGGGTCCAGTGGAGACCAATTCGCTGATCGCACTCGGGCGCTTCACCGACGAACACGGGCGCCCGTCCGTCGAACCCGTCGACCTCGACGCCGATCCACTCGTTCTCGACCCGATGCCTTCGGCCATCCGAATCTTCATCGGGTACGCCGGATGGGGAGCACAACAGTTGGATGGTGAGCTCGAAATGGGCGCTTGGATCGTGGTCCCCTTCGAAGTCGACGATGTGTTCTCGGCCGCCCCGGATGACCTGTGGCGCACGGTTCTGCGACGCCAGCCCGGTCGGACCGCGTGGCTCGCCGATTGTCCGACCGACCTCATCACCAACTGAATCGGGCCGACTCCCGACTTCTCGGTCTCCGGAGCCGTTGAACCGAAGAAGATTTCAGGCTCGAAGCTGCGCACCGAGTTTGGTCGCGGCGGCGATGCATTTGTCGCGTACGGTGGCCACATCAGCATCGGTGAGCGTGCGATCGGGCGCCTGGAGCCGCAAGCGATACGCCAGGCTCCGTGACTCGGTGATCCCGGCTGATCGATACACGTCGAAGAGTTCGATCGAGACCAATAGTGGCCCGGCCGACTGACGAAGTGCCTTCTCGACCTTTTCGGCAGTGACCGAAGACGGAACGTTGAACGCAAGATCGAAGTCCGACGACGGGTACTTGGACGTCGCCTTCCATTGTGGAACCTTGGGTTCGGCGCGCAAGAGCACCGAAAGATTCACCTCGAGGACCGCCACTCGCTCCTCCACGCCATACGCGTCGAGCACATCCGGATGAATCTCACCGACGACGCCGATGACGTCCTTGCCAGCTGACAACGTGGCCGAGCGAGTCGGATGCAGTCCATTCGGAACCACCGACTGATCGAGTCGTGCGCCCCAACCCATCGTGGCCACGAGTTCGCGCCAAATACTCACCGCAACTGGCGCCTCGGCTCCCGAAACGACGACTGCCAAGGCCTCGTATTCGGCCGGTAGGACGTCCTTGCTCGGCGGATATACATGCCCGATCTCGAAGAGACCGATGTTCACCCGACGATGCGACTCGTTGAAGGCGATGGCTTTCAGAAGGCCGGGGCGTAATGAGGTGCGGAGCACATCGTCACCAACCACGAGCGGATTCACCAGTCGCACCGCCTCGGAGGACAAGCCGGCTCGACCGAGATCACCATCGGTCAAGAACGGATGCGGCATGGCCTCATCGAGACCGAGACCGAGCAAGATTTCTCGCACTCGCCGGCGACGGTGCTGGACCGGCGACAGTCCACCGGGAATCTTCGACTTGGGAACCGTACGTCCGAGGCGGTCGTATCCGAAGAGACGGGCCACCTCCTCGACGATGTCGATCTCGAGCGTGCAGTCGGGCCGCCACGAAGGCACCCGAACCGACAACACATCCGGACCGCCTTGGG
>JBEGQB010000186.1:0-4111 GCA_041181165.1 Actinomycetota bacterium | reverse complement strand
CCGGTGATCAGGGGCTGCAAGGGTGGCGGAAGGTCGTGCCCCATGTCGGCCACCATCATCAGGGAGGCTCCGGGCACGAGGGCCGCCGTCCGCTCACCACCACTCGGTGGAATCAAAGTGTCGTCACGCCCGTGGATGACAAGTGTCGGTACGTCGAGTTTGCGAAGACCGTCGGCCCGCTTGCCGCTCGCGTAGATCGCCGCCAACTGGCGTGACGAGCCTTCGGGGTAGAAGGAGCGGTCGTACGAACGTGCGGCGTCGGCCTTCACCTGGGCCGGATCGAAATACCGCTTGCTCTGCCACACGGAATACTTGAGGGCGTTCTCGATGTTTTCGGCACGATCGAGCGCAGGTGGCGCGAGGAGAACTTCGGCGGCCTCGGGAAGTGGCGATCCGAATTCGAGTTCGCCGGTCATCGACATGATCGACGTGAGCGATCGCACACGACTCGGATGCTCGATCGCCATGTGTTGCACGATCATGCCTCCCATCGACGCCCCGACGATGTGCGCCGAGTCGACACCGAGATGGTCGAGGAGTCCGATGCCGTCCGCTGCCATGTCGGAGAGCGTGTAGGGAACCGGAGGCGGCGGCAGGTCCGCGATGGCGGCCGCAATGACGGGGTCGACGTCGACGGTGACGCCATCAAGTTTGGACGACAATCCGCAATCTCGATTGTCGAAGCGCACGATGTGCAGGCCGCTGTCGACGAGCAACCTGACGAAGGAATCGGGCCAGCCGATCATCTGGGCCGTGAAACCCATGACCAACAGGACGGTCGGATCCGAGGGCGAACCGATCGATTCGTACTCGAGGTCGAGTGATCCGACTTTCGCCTTGATTCGTGCAGTGGGCATGGGCGAAGGATAGTGATCCCATCGGCTCGAACGAAGTGCGACTGCAGACCGTCCGGTACGGTTGGCTCATGTTCGAGAACACACGATTCGGAGTGCACACCGGACTCCAGCACACGACCTACGACGTCTTGAAACCGCTGTGGCGAAAGATCGAGGATCTCGGTTTCGATTGGATCTCGATCTGGGACCACTTCTATGGGGCAACCGGCAAACCTGACGACGCCGCTTGTTACGAAGCCGTGGCCATGCACGCGGCACTGGCCGCCGAGACGTCCAAGGTTCGCGTCGGTTCACTCGTCTACTCGGTCGGCTACCGACACCCTGCAGTGCTGGCCAAGATGATCACCGCCATCGATCACGTTTCCGGTGGGCGAGCCGACATGGGACTCGGAGCCGGTTGGGCAGTCGTCGAATACAACGCCTACGGAATTCCCTTCCCCGAGACGAAGACCCGTATGGACCAGTTGGAAGAAGCGGTCCAGTGCGTTCGTGGGCTCCTGCACGACGACACGACCACTTTCGACGGGCGGTGGTTCTCCTTGAGCGAGGCCCGTAACGAGCCACGCCCGATTCAGCCACATCTTCCGATCTGGATCGGCGGAGGCGGCGAGAAGAGAACGCTTTCGATCACTGCGCGCTACGCCGACGGCTGGAACGTTCCGTTCGTGTCTCCCGAGACATTCGCGCACAAGAGCGCGATTCTCACCGATCACTGTGAGCGGGTGGGGCGCGATCCCTCAGCTGTGCGACGCACGGTGAACGTCGGTATCGCCTGGACCGAGGAGAGCTTGCGCTCCCAATTCGGAATGCTCGCCGATGGAGTCCGACCGGGAGTCCTCACCGGAAGCGATGAGGAAGTGATCGATCGAATCGGCCAATACGTCGCGGCGGGTGCCGATCAGATCAACCTTGCGTTGCGCGCGCCCTTCGATGTCGACGCCCTCGAGCGTTTCGCGTCGACTCTCCGACTCGGCTGACATTCGATGATCACGGCCTCGGCATCGGGTCGGGTGAATCTGATCGGTGATCACACCGACTACACCGGTGGTCTGGTTCTGCCCATGATTCTCGATTGCCGGACGACGATCGAGGGCGAGTTCACCGACGAGGACTGGCATCTCGTGTCGGTCGACGAACCCGAACCGGCGCACTTCTCGAATCCTCCGACTCGACCGGGCAGCATCCATCCGAAGTGGGCTCGTTATGTGGCGTGCGTCGTGGCCGAACTTGCCGCGGCCGGCGTGGAGGTCCGCAGTTTCCGCGGACGAGTGTCCACGACCATCCCGATCGGTTCGGGACTCTCGTCGAGCGCCGCCCTGGAAGTCGCGGTGGCGCGTCTCTTCGCCGCCCAGACATCGAAGTCGCTCTCCGACACCGACATCGCTCGACTCTGCCAGAGAGCCGAGCACGCGGCGTCCGGGGTGCCATGCGGGATCATGGACCAGCTCTGCATCGTGACCGGCAAACCGGACCATGCCACCTTGATCGACTGCCGCTCGCTGGACGTGCAGCACATTGCTCTCCCCGACCATCTCGTCGTCACCGTCGACTTCGTGGCGCCTCGCACGCTCGCCGGCAGCGAGTACGCCGATCGGGTCGAACAGACGAGGCTCGCCGAACTCGCCATCGGACCATTGCGTGATGCGTCTCGAGCCGACCTCGAGAGAATCGACGATCCCTTGATACGCCGAAGAGCGCGGCACGTGATCTCAGAGAACTCGAGAGTGACATCGTTCGTGGCAGCGATGAATGCCGGTGACGACCGCGAACTCGGCCGCCTGATGGTCGAGAGCCACCACAGTCTGGCGGACGACTTCGAAACCTCGACTTCGCAGATGGATGCCGCGGTCGAGAGACTCCTCGGCGAGCCGGATGTTCTCGGAGCGAGGATGACCGGCGGCGGATTCGGGGGCTGTGTGGTCGCTCTGCGTCGACGCTGAGTCAGCGACCGAGCAGACGCCTCTTCTCGGCTTCGAAATCCTCGCTGGAGATCGAGCCGCGGTCACGAAGGCCTTCCAACTTCTCGAGTTGGGTCGCGACGTCGACACCCGACGTCGGCGTCGCGAACGTTCGACGTTGGTTCTCCTCCATCTGCAGGTGGATCAGGTTCTGCACTTCATCGGGACGAAGGATGTCGGTGAACCGCTGTTGGCCGTCCTCGCCGCCGGACTCGATCAGAAGATCGCCCGCTTTGATGACTCGCTCGAAGATCGACTGATTGAAGCTGACGTTGTTCACGCGCTCGAGCGGGATCTCGATACCCCGCTTGGCGACCACACCGCTGCGCGCGATGAGACGATCCGAAGTGATCACGAAGTGGGTCGTGCGCCATTTCAACCATCGACCAGCGAGCCAGAGGACCGATACGAGAGCCAGGACCCCGGTCGTCCACTTCACGGCGGACTCCCAGACCGAATCATCGAGAGTCGCCCATGCCCACAGAAAAATTGGGGCGAAGACCGCGGTAGCCAATGCCGGACGGGCGAAGTACCACCAGTGAGGGTGGATGTCGAGGGCCACTTCCTCGTCGTCGTTCAAGAGGCGCTGTGGATAGGGCATGTACCGACCCTAGTCAGGCCGGTGATGGCCAGCTCAGGAGTCGTTCGACATCGAGGGCGTACTGTTGACCCATGAACGCGAGTCCGCCCACCGACGAGGTTCTCGCCGGACTCGATCCTTTCCAGATGGCCGCCGTGACCTCGGCAGCTCCGCTCCTGGCGATCATCGCCGGTGCCGGATCGGGAAAGACGACGGTGCTCACCCGGCGGGTCGCTCATCGATGTCTGACTGGCGCGGCCGACGCGTCGCACACCGTCGTTCTCACGTTCACCCGACAGGCGGCTGGTGAACTCCGACGCCGTCTGAGTTCACTCGGACTGCGCGATCAACCGGTGTCGGGGACCTTCCATGCCGTCGCTCTTCGACTACTGCGTCAATATTGGGACGACAACGATCGGCGTCATCCGACACTGGTCGCCGATCGATCGCGTCTCGTCGGCGAGGTTCTTGGCGCCCGACATTCCGGTCGACTCTTCGACATCGTGACCGACATCGACTGGGCGCGGGCCCGACGAGTCGCCCCGGACAAACTCGAATCCGCCGCCCGCGAACTCGGACGCACCTCACGCGCCGGCTGGGCTCAGGTCGCCAAGGCGATGAAGGACATCGAGGTACTGAAGCGCAAGCGCGGTGTGATCGATCTCGACGATCTGCTCGAAACCCACGTCACTCTGGCGAGTGAGGATCCTGCCTTC
>JBEGQB010000185.1:0-4169 GCA_041181165.1 Actinomycetota bacterium | reverse complement strand
CCACACGAGATCCACTCCCCGTCGTCGAGAATCTTGCAAGCCGGCTTCGAGAAGACGCGCCCCGAGTCCCGTTCCCTGCAGTGTGCGAAGGGTCGCCATTCCACGTAGTTGTACCGCGGGACGACCCGACGGCGACGGTCGCTCGAGCCAGGTACTCGTGGCGACGATTCGGTCGTGGCGGTCGACGGCCGCCAGATGGATCGTGGTCGGCTCGTCATCACCGTCGAAAACGACCGTCTTGTTCTCCATGTCGTGTCGTAGGACGTCGAGTCGGAGGGGCCGTACCTCCGCTGCCGTCGCCCGACGTATCGCGAACGAATGTGCGCCGACACTTTCGGTTCGACCATCGCCGGTGGCCGAGTGATACATGGCGTCGACGGCTTCGTGCGCACGAAGTGCGACGCGGGCATCGGGATAGGAGGGCGCCCCGTCGGCCACGGCCAGAAGAAATGCGGCATCGGGGTTCGCATGACGGCCCACACGATCCGATGTCGCCTCGATCAGACCTGCGCCGGACAACGATCCACTTTCACCATCGGCATCGGTCCACGACACCGGGCCGAGCCAGTCGCCATCGATCGAGACGTATCGACGCTCGCAGAAGATCTCGACCCGCCGCAGACTCGGGCGGGACAGATTGTCGTGCCAGACACTGGAAATCGTGCCCGATGTCGGTGGGTCGGCATCGAAGGAGACCACGGCGTTGACGACGTCTTCGATGCCGTCGTGGCCATGGAAGTTCGACCAACGTGCGTTGACCGACGTGATGGGACCGACCAAATACCGGAGCATGTCGATGTCGTGGATGCTGTGTTCGATGAGCGTTCCGGCCCCGGCTCGGGCGCGATCGCTTCGCCACGACGACGCATAGTGCCCCTGGATCGGAATGAACTGGTCGTCACGAAACACGACGCTCATGACGCGTCCGGCCTTCTCGTGGGTGACGAGGTGTCGAGCCCAGAGATAGGCGGGGGAGTGTCGTAGCACGAGCCCCACTTGGTTGGTGACCCCGGACGTGATGAGGGCGTCAGTCACTCGGTGGGCATCGTCGAGGTTGGTGGCCAGAGGTTTCTCGCAGAAGATGGCCAACCCACGATCGGACGCGCTTCGAACGAGGGGCAGATGTTCCGAAGTCCATGTGCAGACGTACACGACGTCGCAAGAATCCAAGACTTCTTCGACCGACCGCATGACCGAATGGCCGCTGGCGGCGGCGAAGCGCTCGGCTCGACTCGGGTCGGGATCGAACACACCGGCGCGTCGAACTTCGAAAGGGAGCTCGGCGCGACGGATGCTCTTCGAGTGGTATTCGGCGATCAGGCCGGCCCCGAGGAATCCGACTCGCAGCGAAGGGGTCACGGCGTGAAACTACTCGTCAGCCCGCTCGTCCGAGCACGAAGACGTCGTGAGCGATGCGGGCAACGTCGTCGTCATCGTGCGATACGAGGAGTGTGGTGGTCCCCGTTGTGTGGAGCAATTCGCGTACCAAATTCGCCAGGCGCTCGCGGAGTTCGGTGTCGAGGCCGGTGAACGGCTCGTCGAGCAGAAGAACCTTGGGGGCTGGCGCGAGTGCTCGTGCCAGAGCGACGCGCCGTGTCTCACCCCCCGACAACGAGTGAATGTTCTGATCGGCGTGATCGGCGAGGCCGATTCGATCGAGCCATTCGTCGACGATGGCGCGGACTCGTCGCCGATCGAGGCCTTGCATGCGGAGTCCGAAGGCGATGTTGCCGGCGACGTCGAGGTGGGGAAAGAGTTGTGAATCCTGGAAGACGAACCCGATGGCCCGTCGATGGGTTGGCTGATCGGTGACGTCTGATCCGTCGATGTACACCCGCCCGCGGTCGGGACGAACGAGGCCACTGACGGCTCGAAGCAGCGTGGTCTTTCCGAATCCCGATGGACCTCGCACGGCCAGAGTGCGTCCGGTGGCCACCGAAAGCGAGGAACCTTCGAGAACACGACGTTCGCCGAACCTGACGTGGAGATCTTCGACGCGGAGACTCACGATCGCAGTCCTTTGTCGAGGGTCAGCACGATCGATCCGGTGACCACGAGCAGGAGGGTGGCAGCGGCCGAACCAGCCGTCACTCCGATTCCACCACTGCGGCCGAGAAGAGACTCGACGAGAAGGGGAAGCGTGCGTGATTCCCGACGAGTGAGAAGGCTCGTCGCCCCGAACTCACCGAGCGAAATGGCCAGTGATGTCGCGGTAGCGGTCACGAGGGCCGGTCGAAGGAGCGGCACCTCGACCGACCACCACGCGCGCCATGGAGCAGCCCCGAGGGTGGCGGCCGCTTCGTCGAGACCACGCGGGATGCTGTCGAGGAGCGGTCCGATCGAACGAATGACGTACGGCAGTGCCACGCTCGCGTGCACGACGGGGATCAACCACCATGATGCTCGCAAGTCGAACGGATCGTGGTCGTACGTGACGAGAATGCCGAGTCCGACCATGACCGCCGACACTGCGATCGGGGTCGATGCGATCGTTCGAACGAGTCGAGATCGGCTCGATGATCGAGCCAAGGCGACCCCTATGGGGATCACCAGCAATGCGGTGAGGATGGCAAAACGCAGTGAATTGAACAGGGCATCGGCTACCTCGACACCATCGAGCGAGGGGCGACCGATTCCGAGCAGCGCTTGCCAGCCCGATGCCGTCCAGCCCCCGGCGCCATGGAACGAACGTGTGATCAGAGCACCGATGGGTACCACGAACGCGAGAGTGGTGATCCAGATGAACAGGATCGCCATCCTCCCCGGGCGAGGTGGTTCGCGGGTCTCGATTTCGCGGAGTTCGAACGTGCGTCGGGATCCGCTCCAGGTCACGACGACGAGCATCACGACGGCCTGGGCCAAGGCGAGAACCGCAGCACCCGAAGTATCCCCGTAGTCGATGGCTCGCCGGTAGATCTCCACATCGATCGTCGACCGGTTGGTGTCACCGAGAATTCGAACGATTCCGTACGAGGTGGCCGACAACACGAAGACCAGCCCGCTCGCCGCCAGTACTGCGGATCGAGAGATTGGCCAGACGACATCACGGATGACCGCGAGGCGTCCGGCGCCGAGGGTGCGGGCGGCATCGAGCATTTCACCATCGAGTGATGCAAAGACCGGTGATGTCGTCCGGAGAATGACCGAAACATTGAAGAACGCGTGGGCAGCGACGATGGTGATCGTGCCACGACTACCGGGTGAGATGGCGAGGAACGCTGCTCCCACCACCACGGTCGGCAGAACGAAAGGAATCCCGAGCACCACGCGCGCGAGTCGACGGCCGACGAATCGAAAGCGGCTCGTGATCCAACTAGCAGGCAATCCGATGGTCAGGGTCGCCAATGTCGAGACAGCACCCATCCAGACCGAGAACCAGACGGCGGGGACGACTCCGGGTCGGCTCCAGACTCCGACGAAGTCGGCATCGTGTACGGCTTCGATGAACAGGCCGACGAAAGGGATGATCACCGCGAGCACGACGAGAGCGACGCCGGGGGTCACACGAATTCCGGAGCGGATCGATGGATTGATCATCCGACGAGTCGGGTCCAGTCTTCCACCCAGCGCTGCCGGTTCTCCTCGATCTTCGTTGCATCCATCGTGAGCGGTTCTTCGACCACTACTGCGTACCGCTCGAAGGAGAGAGGCAGATCGACCCTTTGGTTGCTGGGATGGACGAAGATGCTTTCGGGAAGGAGCGTCTGGAATTCGGTGCCCACCAGGTAATCGATCAATTGTCGTGCTTCTTCGGGATGCTTCGTGCCGCGCAGAACGCCGGCGTATTCGATCTGTCGGAAGCAGGTGGATTCGACGATTGCCGTGGGCGCGGGCGCACCGTCGGACAGAGGAGGATCGGCGAAGATCACTTCGGCCGGTGGACTCGTGGCGTAGCTCACGACGAGCGGCCGGGTCCCGCCGTAACGGGTGAACTCCGTGTAGTACGCCTCGGTCCAACCGTCGACGACCAGCGCGCCGTTGTCCATCAGCTCGGTCCAGAACGCGGACCATTCATCGTCGCCGAACTCGGCGATCGAGGCGAGCAAGAAGGCGAGTCCCACCGATGACGCCGATGCACTGGGGGTCACGAGCAGATCTGCGTATGCGGGGTCGGCCAGATCGGCCCAGGTTCGCGGAGGAGCGATACCGAGCGCGTCGAGTGCAGCGAT
>JBEGQB010000184.1:0-4170 GCA_041181165.1 Actinomycetota bacterium | reverse complement strand
GACTTCGGCCACCCGAGCGTCCGTGAGGTGTATTGCGTCCAGAGCCTGCGCGTCCGACCAACCATGCGCGTGCACGAATTCCCACCACGCGAGACGTGGCGCGTAGCGCACGAAGGGATTCGGGTCGCTGGCGGTCTCGCGCAGCAACCCCTCGTCGACGGGCTCGCTCTCGATCAACAGAACGTGATGCCGGTCGCCGCGCTCGTTCGGGCAACGCCAGGGCAAAGGGGTGCCGATGCCGAGCACCTCTCGGCAGGCTGCACACCGCAAGAGGCTCACGGCCGGACTCTCGATGTCAGCCGGCGGCGACGCGGGCGTTGAAGTCGGTGATCATTTCGTCCCACACCGGCAAGTAACGCTGCAGGCCGCGCCAGAAGGCGAGATCGCGTCGTGCTTCGAAGAGCTCGAAAGGTGTTCCCTGTTGCTCGACCCACGTGTAGTAACCGAGATTGAAGATCCGATTGCGGTCGCGCGCCGTGCAGTCGATCATGTCCTCGGTCGTGATGTGCCCGAGATGACGGCCGAAGACTTCCGCTGCGTCGGCCGTGGTGAAATCGCCACCGAAGCGGGACTTCAACGTCGACACGCGTGAGCTCGGGTACAACGCGGCGCCGTCGGTGGCGACGGTGATGACCGCCTCGTCGGGTCCGAGGCCGAGAAGCTTGGAGGTCTTGATGGCGGCCAAGGTGTTGCAGATGGCCGAGAACCCGAAGTGTTCGAGCGCCGAGATGAGGTCCTGGCTCAGGCCCTTCTTCTCGGCCAGATACGCACGACCGGCCGGCGTGTTGAAGAGAACGTCGAGTTCGTCGGTGGCGTGATCACTGATCGCGCACACGACGTCGGTGTTCATGACGTTGTGAATCAACGGGATGTGCTTGTCGCCGATGCCCTGGATGTTGTGCTCACCGAAGCCGTTTTCGAGCATCGTCGGACACTCGAGCGCTTCGACCGCCACGATGCGCGTCCCGAAATCGGCCTTCAGCCGGTCGCCAGCGGCGATCGTGCCGGCCGAGCCGGTGGCCGACGTGAATGCCGCGAGTGAGATGTCGCGTCCCTGAGACTTCCACTCGGCGCGAACGGTTTCGAAGACGTGCCCGAGCGCCCGGCCGGTCACTTCGTAATGACCCAGATGGTTGCCGAACTCGCAGAACTGGTTGAACACGAAGTTGTTCGGATCCTTCGACAGTTCGTTGCACGCGTCGTAGATCTCCTTCACGTTGCTCTCCGTACCGACCGTCTTGATGACGTCCTCGGCCGGATTCGCGCACCAGCGGTCGAGCCAATCGAATCGCTCCTGGCTCATGCCAGCCGGAAGAATCGCCACACCTCGGCAACCCATGATCCGACTGATGGCCACACCACCACGTGCGTAATTGCCAGTCGAGGGCCAGATGGCGCGATGACGCGTGGGGTCGAACTGTCCGGTGACGACACGCGGAGCCAGACAGGAATAAGCAGCCAACACCTTGTGGGCGGTGATCATGGGGAACCGATCACCGAAGACGACGATGATCGGATTGGGAACACCCGTCAGACTCGGTGGGAGCACCACGTGCTCGGGCACCGCAACCCGACGACCGGTGAGGTCGTTGTACCAGTGGACACGCCAGAGATTGCGGGCGTCAGGACCCTGTGGGTCGGCGTCTCCCACCAAGCCGGCGTCCACCGACGACGGGTCGGCCAGCTGCGCGAAGGTCGGCAGGACGATCCCCTGCTGGCGAAAACGCGCCACGCTGTTCGACAGGGCCTGGGGGTCGACCACCCGGTCGGCCAGTCCGAACTGGTTTTCGAGGGCGTTGTCCACGGCGATCGTCACTTTGACAGTTTGTCAAAGGATCGGACCGGAACCAATTACCAAGTAGAACCTTGCGAAATTCGGCTAGGTTCACGTCATGTCCGGTGGTTCGACGTCCGGTGGATCGATGTCCGGTGGATCGATGTCCGGCTCGGAGCGTCCGTCACCCGACCACTCCTCGGGGCGCACCGATCTCCCGACCAAGGAGCAGATCGTTCGATCCCTCCAGGTCTGGGGTCGGGCCACGGTCGGCGAACTCGCCGAGCATTGCGGAGTCTCCGATGCCGCCATGCGACAGCACCTCGATCAACTCGAAGCCGAAGGACTCGTCGGTCGCGCGCAGGGTGAAGTGTCGAATGCGACCACTCGTGGCCGTCCACCATCGTTCTGGACGCTGGTGGCCACCGAGCGGCTCCACGCCTTGTTCCCGAACACCTTCCCCGATCGACACGGTGACCTCACCGGCGAATTGTTGCAGTCGATTCGCGACGCGCTCGGCCAAGAGGCTCTCGACAAAGTTCTCGATCATCGAGCCCGTCGACAGATCGACGACTACCGCCGCCACTTCGACTCCACGACACCGTCACTTTCCGCGGCGGTGCGAGTCCTGGCCGCCCGACGCGACGCCGAGGGCTATCGGGCCGAGGCCGTCGATCATGGCGACGGAACGATGTCGCTCGTGGAGCACCACTGCGCGATCGATGCCGCAAAGGCAACCTGCGGTGAACTGTGCGAATCCGAACTGAAGGTCTTCGGCAAAGCGCTCGACCGAATGACGGGCACAAAAGTGATGGTCCGGCGGGTCGAACACCTGGCCGCCGGCGACTCCTGCTGTCGTTACGAGATCAGGCCTCGATGAATTCGGCGATCTGCATCACCGGCGTGATGTTGGTGTAGTTCGCAACATCGGCCATGACGTCCCCGGTGAGTGGCGAACCCATTCCGGCCTGGAAGGCATCCATGGAATCGAAGGTCATGTGCACGGCGGCCACGTACGGTCCGTTGATACCGACGTCGATCTGCGTCGAGGAGGGACTCCAGGCCTTCATCGCCAAGGGCACATGCGTGGCCTTGTAGTAGGCGTGGTCGAAGGTCGAACCCTCGCTGGATGGATAGAAGACGCTGACTCGGATCATGGATCGGCACCGTAGCATTCGAGGAACCGGGTAATTTCGCCCGGCACGCGGGCGTGGCGAAACTGGCAGACGCGCAGGATTTAGGTTCCTGTCCCGAAAGGGGTGTGGGTTCAAGTCCCTCCGCCCGCACGATCACGAGAGCGAAATCGAGCGAGATGACGGGGATGTCGGGAACAACCACCAATATGCGCCGTGTCGGAGATCTGCCCACGCCAGCTCTCGTGGTTGATGAAGGAATCTTCACGTCGAATCTCAAGACCATGGCCGCGTCGCGTCCCGGGCCGACCATGCGCCCACATGTGAAGGCCCACAAGTGCACCTCTCTGGCCAACCGTCAGTTCGATGTGGGTCACCACACCTTCACGTGCGCGACTCCGCGCGAAGTCGTCGGCATGGCCGAGTCCGGTGTCGGAACGGACCTGCTCCTGGCCAACGAAACGGTCGACCCCCGACGACTCCGGGCGATGAGTGAGGTCGAACTCTCCACGGGGATCATGGTCACCGTGGCCATCGACAGCCACGAGACGATGGCGGCCGCGCGCGACAACGGAATACGAAACGTACTGATCGACGTCAATGTCGGCCTCCCACGTTGTGGAGTCGCCCCCGACTTGGTCGGCGGGCTCACCGAGCGCGCCCTCGACGCCGGTCTGGTCGTTCGCGGAGTGATGGGTTACGAGGGACACCTCATGGCACTTCCGGACCGCGAACAGAAGAAGATCAAGGTTCGCGAATCGATGACGATCCTGGTGCAGTGTTCCGATGTCGTTCGACGACTCGCCGGTGACGGCGCGACGATCATCTCGGCCGGCGGGACCGGCACGTTCGACCTGTACGACACCGACGATTCGGTGCTCGGGCTCGTCAACGAGGTTCAGGCCGGTAGCTACGCGCTCATGGACTCTCATTACGGTGCTCTCGGTCTGCCCTTCGGTCAGGCATTGTTCGTCGTCGGCACGGTGATCTCGCGCTCACCGGACTGGGCCGTGATCGACGTGGGGCTGAAGTCGCTCGGTATGGACCACGGGAACCCATCGATTGCCGGAGCCACCGTGTGGTTCTGCAGCGACGAGCACACGACCTACAGCGTGAACTCCGGTGATGCGCCCGGCAGTGAGCCCACCGTGCCGACCCGCGTCGGCGAGCAGGTGTTCGTGACGCCCGCGCACGTGGATCCGACGGTCGCCATGCACTCGGACATGTGGCTCGTCGACGACATCTCACTCGGCTCGGACGCCG
>JBEGQB010000183.1:0-4258 GCA_041181165.1 Actinomycetota bacterium | reverse complement strand
TTGCTTCCTCGGTGATTTCGGTGGTGTCGCCCAAGGGCGGTAGTGGGAAAACGATGATCGCCGTCAATCTGGCCACCGTGCTGGCCGGACCTCAGAGCCCGTTCCTCATCGATCTCGACGTTCACTTCGGTGACGTCGAGTACGCGCTCGGAATGGATCCATCCTTCCGACTCGACGGTGCGGTGAAGCGATTGGCCGCCGATCCATCACTCGACGCCACGACTCTTTTGTCGGCCCATCCGGCCGGATTCAAGGTTCTGTGCGCCCCGGAGAATCCGGTCATCGCCGACCGGGTGTCGGCTCCCGAGGCCTTCACGGTGGTCGATCGACTGATGGCTCTCGATCACCCGCTGGTGATCGACACCGCGCCGGGTATCAACGAGTTCAGCCTCGGCGCCATGGATCGTTCGAGCGCGGTGGTGTTGGTGTGCGGAACCGACGTGGCATCGGTACAGGCGGCCCGCAAGCTCCTCGACACCATGCGCGAGATCGGAATGGATCTCGATCGCGTGCACCTGTGCCTCAACCGGGTGATGAGTCGGGTCGGGGTGTCTCCATCCGATGTCGAAGCAGTGCTCGGGCGGCCGGCCGAGTGCTCGATCGCCGAGAACATCAACGTGGCGATGTCGATGAACCTCGGTGAACCCATCGTGCTCACCGAACCGAAGTCGGCCGCCGCTAGGTCGGTGTGCAGCCTCGCCGGGATGGTGTCCGGTCGGAACGCCGGCAATGGCCGTTCCATGGGGGACACACCGTGAAACTTTCCGAACGCATCGAATCCGTCAAGATCTCCGATTCGGTGGTCAGAAACGGCGCGGCACCGGAGCCGATCCGAGTCGATCGTGGTGCCGTGAAGCGGGTGGTCGAGTTGGTGCGCGATCGACTCGCCGAATCCGCCGATCGCAGCGGTCTGTCCGATGAACGTCTTCGACACATCGTCGAGAACGAAGTGTCGACGATTCTCGCCGGCCCCGATTTCGCCGGGCTCAATGGTCGGCTGGCCGGTATTCGAACCGCGGTACTCGACGAGATCCTCGGCTTCGGTTTGTTGCAGGAGCTCCTCGACGATCCCTTGGTGTCGGAGATCATGGTGAACGGAGCGAACAAGGTGTACGCGGAGAGCGACGGTGTGATCCGTCTCACCGGGCTTTCCTTCGAATCGGAGGAGCAGCTCGTGCGAGTCGTCGACCGACTGCTTCGACCATCCGGTCGCCGAGTGGACCAATCGTCACCGATGGTCGATGCGCGCTTGCCTGATGGTTCACGTCTGAACGTGGTCCTGCCGCCACTCTCGATCGACGGACCGGCCCTCACGATCCGTAAGTTCACGTCAGCCGGGCTGGCCATGGACGATCTCGTTCGGTCGGGGAGTGTGTCGGCCGAGGCGGCGGAATTCCTCGAGAAAGCCGTGCGCAACCGCATGAACATCGTCGTGAGCGGTGGTACGGGTACCGGCAAGACGACGATCCTCAACATCTTGTCGTCGTTCATCGACCGTTCCGAGCGGGTGGTCACGGTGGAGGACGCCGTCGAACTCACTCTCGACCTACCGAACATCGTGCGCCTCGAAACGCGGCTCCCGAATTCCGAAGGAGCGGGTGAAATCACGATCCGAGACCTCGTACGGAATGCCTTGCGCATGCGTCCGAACCGCATCGTGGTGGGTGAGGTCCGCGGTAGCGAAACCATCGACATGCTCCAGGCGATGAACACCGGTCATGAAGGTTCGCTCTCGACCGTCCATGCCAATTCACCACGAGACGCATTGCGGCGAATCGAGACGATGATCCTTCTCGGAGGGGCCGAGTTGCCGTTGCGCGCGGTCCGCGAACAAGTGGCGACGTCGATCGACGTGCTCGTTCACCTGACGCGTGACGATCACGGCCGACGCTTCGTGTCGACGATCTCCGAAGTGGAGGGGATGGAAGGTGAAGTGATCTCGTTGGCCGAACTCTTCCGTCGTCCGGCCGGGCCTCTTGGTATCGAATCTCCGCTCGAACCCACTGCGCTCGTGCCACGGCGCCTCTTGGTCCGATCAGGAGGTGGGATCTCATGATGGCCGTCGCGTTGGCCTCGGTCGGACTCGGTCTTCTCGCTGGTGTGGCGGTGTACGAAGTCGACTCGCTCGTCACCTCACGATCGGTGCGTCGTGTGGCACTCGGACAGTTGGGTCTGGCTCCGCGAAGCACGAATCGATCGCGATGGTCGGTGAAGAGTTTGCGCTCCCGACGGGCCGAACGTCGGCGTCGTGACGAGATCTCGGCTCAGATGTCGCCGGCGCTCTCGATGATCGTCGGCAATTTGCGAATCGGCCGAAACGTGCTCGGAGCCATCGCTGAGATCACCGATTCGGTTCCCGAACCGCTGCAGTCGGTGTTGCGCGAGATCGTCACCGATGTTCGTCTCGGTGGGACGGTCGAGGACGTCGTGATGCGGATCGCCGAGCGAGAGGCGAACCCGCACCTGAAAGTGGTCGCCTCGGCTCTGAGTCTGCATGCACAACATGGTGGCTCGCTGGTCGAGATTCTGGAGACCGTCACCGAGTCGATCGAGGAAGAAGATCGTCTCCACCGCGACATCCGTAGCCTCACCGCCGATGCCCGACTGAGCGCGATCGTGCTGATGGTGATGCCGGTGGTCGCCGTGGTGGTGGTCAGTCTCCTGAGCCCGGGTTACATGTCGCCGCTCGTCACCGAGCCCGCGGGACGGGTCATGTCGGTGTCGGCGTTGCTGCTCGGTGCGGTTGGGTGGCGTTGGTTGCGGGCTCTCGGGCAGCCGGAGGTCACGGCATGAGCCAAGCAGTTTCGGCGTTGTTGCTCGCTTCCGGCGCAGCCGTCGCCGTGGGGGCCCGACCCGCGCGCCTGACGAAACGTCGGATCGAATTGAGTCCGCGGGCCAAGCGCATGTTCCGCGATGCCACCGGCCGCGTTCTCGGGACCGAGAGCGGCCTGGAGGAAATCCTGCGTTTGAGGATCGTGCTCACTCTCGTGGCTTCCATCATCGGGGTGATGTTCGTTGCTTCCGATCCGACGGCGCTGAACATCGTGTTGGCGCTGACGATCATGGCCATGGCGTGGCAGATTCCGCTGATCTTCGCCCGACGACGCGAAGCACGCCGCCGACAGGAGTTCGAAGTCGAACTGGTGAATGCATTGGGGGAGATCGTGATGGGAGTGGAAGCCGGCCTGACGCTTGAATCAGTGCTGGCCGAGTATGCCGAACGGCATCCCACGAGCCTCGGTTCCGAGTTCCGCTATTTCATCGACCGCATTCGTCTGGGTATCCCTCGTGTCGAAGCCGCGCGTGAGTTCGAGGAACGCACACCGGTTCCAGCCGTTCAACTCTTCGTGGCCGCGGTGAACCAGAACCTGCGCCTTGGTACGCCATTGGCAACGGTTCTGCGCCAACAGGCGGCCGCAGCTCGTCGACGTCGCCGACAACTCGTGGAGGAGAACTCGGCCAAGCTCGCTTTGAAGATGGTCTTCCCGACGATCTTTTGCATCCTTCCCGTGCTGTTGATCGTCATCGTGGGTCCGGCGGCCATTCGATTGCTCGAGACTCTTCCGTCGTGATCACGACCGATTTCGATCAGCGGTTCCTCCGTTGGTTCTGGTCGGGTGTCGGTATCTGGACGGCGATTCTCGTCATCGCACTGCCCGGTGATGCGGTGACGACATGGGCAGCCTTCGTTCTGGTGTTGCCGATACTCGGAGCATTGTTCGCGTTCGACATGGTGCAGCACCGACTGCCGCTCGCGCTCAGCCACTCGGCTCTCGTGCTCTTCGTATCCGCCGTCGGCGTCGGTTCGATCGTCCACGGTGACTCGCGGATCGTGGGTGTGGTGGCGGGAGCGACGATCATGGGGCTCGTCGGAGCACTGCTCGGGCGTCGTCCTCGGATGTTCGGCCGCGGTGATGTGCATCTGTGCCCACTGCTCGGCGCCATGGTCGGATGGTTCGATCCGCGCGGCGTGATGGTGGCGATGCTCGCCACCACCGTCATCGGAGCCGTGGTGGCGGTGGCACTTCTCATCCTTCGTCGCGTCGAGCGCCATGCATTGATCGCCTACGGGCCATTCCTGATGTTCGGCACCATGATCGCCATGGTCGGATCGAGCCGACTCTGAGTGGAAGAACTTGGCAAAAACGAAGGACCGGCCGCCGATTACTCGGCTGACCGGTCCTTCGTTCGTGTCCGTCGAAAGTGTCGACGGAGAACTTGATTAGCGGCGCTTCTTGGCAGCGGTCTTGCGAGCCGG
>JBEGQB010000182.1:0-4266 GCA_041181165.1 Actinomycetota bacterium | reverse complement strand
GGGGGAAGCTTTCCCCCTCCAGGTGGTGGCCTCGGGCCGTTATCACGACGTGTTCACTCTCGGCTCCGACCACATCTGGCACTTCGGCCAACGCACGATTCTGCTGGACCACCACGGTGACGTGTCCGAGCACCTGCATCCGCGGGAGAGTGATCGCTCGTGACGGTGGAGGTTCTTGGTCGGGGAGAACTCGCCGACTCGTTGCGACGCGACGTCGCTTCCGACATCGACGCGACGGTCATCGTCGTCGGCGGCCGACCGGATCCGATCGTCACGTGTGAACTCTCGGACGCGCAGATCGACGAACTGTGGGAACGTCCGATGCAAGAGGTCATCGTCGGCTTGCAAGGAGCGCATGCGCGAGGTGCCAAGAGGATCGTCGTCGTGGTGCCGACCACCGGTATGTCGGGCGGTTCGCACTACGCCGCCACGGCGGCCCTCGCCGAAGCGGCACGCGTGCTCGTCAAGTCGGCGGCCCGGCAGTGGGGAGCCGACGGGATCACGGTGAACGCGGTGGCCGTCGATCCGAATGCATTCGGCCTCGATTCAAAGGTGTCCGGACCCGTGTCGATCGCACCTCGCGCCCTCGAAGGCTCAGCCGATCCCACGGCCGCCGTGCAGTGGCTGTGCAGTTCGGCCTCGGCTCAGGTGACGGGGCAGACGATCGTCTGCGACGGAGGGCTGTGGATGTGAACATCGGCAGTTCGTTGGTCGATCGGGTGGCCATCGTGACCGGGGCCGGACAAGGCGTCGGCGAAGGGATCGCCCGTCGGCTGGCCGAAGAGGGAGCACGAGTGGTGGTGGCGGCGCGTCGTGCCGAAACCGGTGAGCCGGTGGCGGCCTCGATTCGTGACGAGGGCGGTGATGCGCTGTGCATCGAAACCGACGTGTCGGCGTCGGAGTCGGTCCGTCGCTGTGTCGAGGAGACCGTCGGCCGGTTGGGTCGGCTCGACATCGTGGTGCACAACGCGTTCACCGGCGGGATTCCGCACCGTCTCGAACAGGCGCGCATCGACAAGCACTGGACCGCCATGTCGCGTACGTCCGTCTGGGCGAGTCTCTTTTGCGCTCGCGAGTCGTATCGCCATCTCGTCGAGTCGTCCCGACGTCCGGCCGGAGAAGGTGGCGGACGCCTCATCCTCATCACGTCACCCTCTGGCGTCGAGGGGAGCGCCAACATCCCGCTCTACTCGCCGGCCAAGGCCGGTCAGCGGGCCATCGCCAAGAGCCTGGCGCGCGAGTGGGGACCGGACGGCATCACGGTGAACTGCATCGCGCCGGTGGCGGCCAGTCCGTCGTTGCTCACGGCCTTCGAGCGCAACCCGGCGTTGCAGCAGGCCCTCGAGGCGCGCACGCCGCTCGGCCGAGTGGGTGATATCACGCGCGACATCGGTTCGGTGGCACTTTTCCTCGCCGGCGACGACTCGTCGTACGTGACCGGTCAGACGATCGTCTGTGATGGCGGTTCGTTTCTCGGTTTGTAGTAGCACTGGTTTCGGCCCGATTCGAAAGGACATCCCATGATCCGACTCGTGAGCGTCTTGAAGCGAAAGCCCGGAACCACGCACGAGCAATTCCTCGACCACTGGTTCAATCTTCACGGCCCGCTAATTCGCGCGTGTTCGGCGGCCAAGTACGTGCGCCGCTATGAACAACATCCGGCGGCGTGGCCGGCGGCGGGCAGTCGTCAACCCGAACCCGAGTTCGACGGTGTGACGATCCAAGAGTTTGATTCGGTGGACGACTTCATGGCCCACATGGGTGAGCCGGACTTTCCCGAGGTGATGGCCGACACCGAACGGTTCCTCGACACGTCGCACATCCTGTGGCTGCTGACCGAGGAACCGCGCGTCGTCATCGGCGACTGATGTGCTCACTCATCCGAAATTGTCGGGTCGTCACGTCGCGCTCGAACCACTGGCGCCGGATTGGATCGATGATCTCCTGAAAGCAGCCGGGGATCGTTCGACCTTCGGGTACACGTTCGTACCCGCCGACCGCTCGTCGATGGAGACCTACGTGGCGGCACTCCTTGCCGATCATCGAGAAGGCCGGGCGGTGCCGTTCGTGCAGCGAGCCTTGATGCTCGACGGATCACCAATCGTCGGCTGTACGCGATTCATGGACATCCGCTACCACTTCGGTCGACGGGCGGGTGACGAACCGCTGCCCGACGAGGTCGAGATCGGAGGCACGTGGTTGTCATCGGCTGCCCAGCGAACCGGTGTGAACACCGAAGCCAAGCTTCTTCTGTTGCGCCATGCCTTCGAGGTCTGGGGAGTGCAGCGAGTGGCGATTTGCACCGATGAACGCAACGAGCAGAGTCGCCGAGCGATCGAACGTATCGGCGCTCGTTTCGAAGGCGTTCTGCGCAATCATCGGCCGAGTACGGCGCCGGATGAACGAGGTCGCCTGCGGAACACCGCGGTTCACTCGATCACCGCGGACGATTGGCCGGTGGTCGAATCCCGCCTCCTGGGGCTCGTGCGCTGAGGTCGCCTTTCGGTGAGCGTCGCCGAACCTCTAAGGTCGAGCAGTAGATCGCTGGCTCAACGGGGGTGCCGATGAAGAAGTATCCGATCCAACTGGGAACGCTCCTGTTCACCATGGTCGAACCGCACAAGGGGCACGAAGTCGAATACAACCGGTGGTACGAGCGCGACCACTTCTACGGAGGCGTGTTGGTGGGCGAATACTCGTTCGCCGGCGATCGCTTCGTCGCCACCCGTGATCTCAAGAAGTTGCGATACCCCGCCGACAGCCCCATGACTCCGGATCCGGCCACTGGTTCGTATCTGGCGATCTATTGGGTGCTGAAGGGTCATCACGACGATTGGAACCGCTGGAGTGTCGACACCGTCAAGAACCTCCACGCCACCGGCCGGATGTTTCCCGAGCGGACTCACATTCACACGCAGCTCTACGACAACCAGTGGTCGCTCACTCGCACCGAGAACGGAACCAACATCGAACTCGCCCTCGACCGTGGTTACACCGGCATCGTGGTGAACGTCGGCGAGTTGAACGAGGGAGTGACCCATCAGCAGATGTGGGACTGGATGGAGAGCACGTGGGCGCCACGAGCATTCACCAAGAAGTGGGGCCCTGACGTGTTCAACTATTCGACTCTGCTCCCGCTTCTCGACGATGCGCCACCGGATGTGCCGCGCGTGCCGCGTGCCGATCGTCGGTTCCTGCAGATCCACTTCGTGGATCACGACCCCGCCAAGAAGTGGGAGAAGGGCTACGGGAAGTTCGGGGCCGATCTCGAGGCGAGTGGACTCGCCACGCATCTGTGGACGGCTCCGTTCAAGAACACGGTGTTCGGCACCGACACGTACACCGACGAACTCTGGTGAGGTCATGATGGAAGCGATCAAGGGCAAGAAGATTCTCGTCACGGGTGTGACCGGCTGGGTGGCCGGACCACTGGCCACGTCGCTGGCCGCTCAGGGCAACACGGTGTTCGGGGCGGCCCGATTCCGAGACCCGGCGCAACGCGAGCCGTGGCATGCTCAAGGTGTCCAGACGGTCAGCATCGATCTCGAGAAGGATCGCCTCGAGGAAGTGCCGGCCGATCTCGACATCGTCCTCCACTTCGCGGTCGCCAAGAGCAACAACTTCGAAGAGGCCTTTGCGAGCAATGCGCACGGGAGTGCCAACCTGATGGAGATCGCCGCGTCACGTAGCGACAAGGTCAGTTTCTTCCATTGTTCGTCCACGGCCGTCTACGCGCCACACGATCACGACCCGCGCAAGGAGAACGATCTCCTGGGTGACAGCCATCGCCCGATGCCGGGGATGCCCACGTACAGCATCTCCAAGATCGCCGGCGAAGTTCTCGTACAGCACACTGCCAAGAGGCTCGGGGTGCCCACGGTGATCGCTCGGCTCAACGTGCCCTACGGTGACAACTACGGATGGATGATGTTCCATCTGATGATGATGGAGCGAGGCATCCCGGTTCCGGTGCATGTGGATCAGCCGACGAGTTACACGCCGATCCACGCCGACGACATCGCACGCAGTATTCCCTATCTCATATCGTATGCGTCGACGCCGGCCGAAATCGTGAACTGGGGTGGCGATCAGATCGTGTCGATCGAGGACTGGTGCGAGGAGATGTCGAGACTCACAGGTTTCGAGGCCAAGTTCAATCCGACCACTGCCACGATCGCCGCCATCATCCCCGACTTGTCGAAGTTGCACGACCGGGGCTTCAACACGACGGTCGATTGGCGTGACGGCATCCGACGGCAGATCAGC
>JBEGQB010000181.1:0-4277 GCA_041181165.1 Actinomycetota bacterium | reverse complement strand
GAACGCCACTGATCACCAGACTCGTGAAACGCGGACAGCGATCACCGGCCACGATCTCGACACTTGCACCGAGTGACGGGCCCGAAGACCTCACGGAATCCGAAGGCCTTCGCAGTGCGAGGTCGAACCGCGCCGCGAGATCGCGCGCCACACCCACGTGGCCGTAGGCGTCCGGTCGATTTCTCAGTACGTCGAGGTCGTACACCGTCTCCTCGGCCAACCCCAGTACCTGCCCGTAGGGAAGTCCAAGAGGAGTATTCGGGTCGAGGATGAGGATGCCACTGTGATCGTCCCCGAGTCCGAGTTCCCGAGCCGAACAGCACATTCCCTCGCTCGCGATTCCGACGATCGGCTTGGTTTCGATCAGGCGGCCATCGGGCATCTGGGTACCGGGGGTCGCCCACGGAATCACGTCACCCGGCTGCATGTTGAATGCTCCGCACCAGACGTGATGTTCGGTGCCGTCTCCACAATCGAGGAATACGCGATGAACCTTGGCGGCATCCGGATGCCGTTCGGTCTTGAGCACCCGCGCCGTGATCACACCGGCGACCGTGCTGCCGACCCGATCGACCGACTCGACCGCCAGCCCGACGTCGGACAACGTGTGCGCCACTGCGTCGACATCGTCCGGGATGTCGACCAGTTCTTTCAGCCAGGAATGGACGACCTTCATCGCAACCTCAGAACTGCTCGATGAAGCGGAGGTCGTTGGTGTACATCTCGCGAACGTCGCCCACACCGTGCCGTTCCTTGGCCATGCGATCGATTCCGAAACCGAAGGCGAAACCGCTCCACTCCTCCGGGTCCAGTCCACCGGCGCGCAGAACGTTGGGATGGACCATGCCGCAACCACCGAGTTCGAGCCAGGAGCCATCGGGCGTCCTGATGTCGAACTCGGCCGATGGTTCCGTGAACGGGAAATAGCTCGGCCGCAGTCGGCTTCCGAACCCTTCGCCGAAGAAGGCCTTGGTGAAAGCCTCGATCGTGCCGGCCAGATCGGCCAATGTGATCCCGCGGTCGATCACGAGACCTTCGATCTGGTGGAAGACCGCGAGGTGCGTCGAGTCGGTCGTCTCGTTGCGAAAGACGCGACCGGGCATGACCATGTAGATCGGGGGTTCGATCTCCTGCATGACGCGGATCTGCACCGGAGACGTGTGCGTGCGCAGGACCGTGCTGCCCGACGTTCCGTGATCGACATAGAAGGTGTCGTGCATGCTGCGCGCCGGATGCGACGGCGGCATGTTGAGGGCTTCGAAGTTGTACCAATCGGTTTCGACTTCGGGACCTTCGGCCACCTGGAAGCCGAGCCCGACGAAGACGTCCTCGAGACGCTGCCAGGCCTGCGTCACGATGTGGGCTCGACCCCTCCTCGAGCCGTGGAAGTACTCGGTGAGATCGAGGGCTTCGGACGTCAACTGGTCCGCGCGTTCCCCGCGTCCGAGAATCGAAAGTCGTTCGGCCAGAAGGGCCCCGACCGCATCAACTGCATCGTTCAACGCGGCACCGGCAGCCTTCTTCTCGTCGACGCTGCCGAGTCGACCAAGGCCGGATTTGAGCGAAGCCAATGCACCCTTCTTGCCGAGCAATTCGGTGTCGAGTCGTCGGAGTTCGTCGACCGTCGAGGCGGCGGCGATACTCGCCTCGGCGGCGACTCGGGCGGCTTCGATGTCAGCGATCATGAGCGCTGTTCACGGTACCGGAGGTCGATCGGCGCTGGCGAGCCACTTCGAAACACAGGATCGTTCCGGCCATCGCTGCATTCAGACTCTCGGCCCGACCCGCGTGCGGGATCGTGGCCCACGTGTCGACGGCGACGTCATCGGGAAGCCCGTGGGCCTCGTGGCCGATCACGATGGCCACTCGTCCGGTGAGCGCGAGTCGCGTGAAGTCCGTGCCGCGATGCGACGACGACCCGATCAGCTCGAGGCCCACACGTCGGAGACTTTCGAGATCCTCGATTTCGACGATCGGCAGATGGAACATCGCTCCGGCCGATGAACGCACGACTTTCGGACTCGTCGGATCGACCGTGCCTGGGGTGATGGCCAGCGCGTCGGCGCCAGCCGCCTCCGCCGACCGCATCAGGGTTCCGAGGTTGCCCGGATCGGACATGCCGTGGGCGACGACCACGAACGTCGCCTCCACCAGCACCCGGTTGGGCGTTTCCGGTCGACGAGCAACGGCCACGACTCCACGGGGTGATTCGGTGTCGGTCGCCTTTTCGAGCACGCCAGCGGCCAGATGGTGAACCGTTCCGGCGCCGGCAACCGGCTCGGCGCCCGGAGCCACGAATTGGCACTCGACATCGAGACCAGCTCGCACCGCCTCGGCGATCAGAGTCGGCCCGTCGATGACGAGAACACCTTCCTCGGCACGCGCACTGCGGCGCCCCACGAGGCGCCGCAGTCGTTGAACGTGCTGATTCGTGATGCTCAGCCCGGAACTCAGAGACATCTCCTCCGAGTCGGCGATCAGCCGAGCGCAGCCTTGGCAGTGGCGACCAGCTTCGAAAATGCGGCCGGATCGGTGACGGCGAGATCGGCGAGGATCTTGCGGTCGACCTCCACCCCAGCGGCATTGAGGCCGGCGATGAACCGGCTGTACGACATGTCGTTCAGTCGGCAGGCCGCGTTGATGCGCTGGATCCACAGGCGGCGGAACTCGCCTTTCTTGGCCCGGCGATCGCGGAACGCGTACTGACCGGACTTCATCACCTGCTCGTTGGCTGCACGCACCGAACGGCTCTTGTTGCCGTAATAACCCTTGGCGCGCTCCAGAATCTGGCGACGCTTCTTCTTCCCTCCAACGGCTCTCTTCACCCTGGCCATGGGGACTCCCTTCTCTCTACAGAACTACGTGTTGACTGATGACGAAATTGAACGAGGACGAGCGGCTCAGCGCTCGGCGAGGAGACGCTTGATCTTCTTTTCGTCCCCGGAGTGGACATCGACCATTCCGTCGAGGCGACGCGTGCGGGTCGAGGGCTTCTTCTCGAACAGGTGCTGGCGGTTCTGCTGCAAACGACGCAACTTTCCCGTACCGGTCTTGCGGAAACGCTTGGCAGCTGTCTTGCTGGTCTTCATCTTCGGCATGTTGGATTCCTTACTCGCTTGATTCGGGTTCTGCTTGCTCGGCTTCGGCGGAATCAGGCTTGGAGGACCCGGTTCCACTCTTCTTGGTCGACTTCTTCTCCGGAATGAGCACCAAGGTCATGTTGCGTCCCTCGAGCCGGGCCTGCGTTTCCACTTTGGCAATGGATCCGACCTGTTCGATCACGCCGTCGAGGATCTTGCTGCCGAGTTCCGGATGGGCCATTTCTCGTCCGCGGAACTGCAACGTCACCTTGACCTTGTGTCCCTCTTCGAGGAATTGCTGCACATGACGCACCTTGGTGTCGAAGTCACCCTTGCCGATCTTGGGTCGGAACTTGACTTCCTTCACCGTGATGTGGGCGGTCTTCTTGCGGGCCTCACGTGCGCGCTGCGATTCCTCGTAGCGGAACTTGCCGTAGTCCATGATGCGGCACACCGGCGGCGTGGCGAGCGGCGCGACTTCGACGAGGTCGAGGTCGATCTCCTGGGCCAGCGCCAACGCTTCCGGGAGGGTTTTGATACCCACCTGGGAACCATCGGGGCCGATCACCCTCACTTCTCGGGCGCGAATGCGCTCGTTGTAGCGAGGTTCGTTCTGCGGCGTTGCTATGGCTGTTCACTCCTGTGCAATGGGCTTGCCTCCCATGTGAGTCGGATAGGACGCGACGCGAAACCAATCCGACAGGAGCCCAGGGCGCCTGCACTTCATGACCCGGACGCACCACAGGTGGCCGGGTGGGGGAACTCCCCACTTCGCCTCAGTTGTGACGTGTAGGGTAACCGCCCCACGAGGGATTTCCGATGGATGAGACCGAGATCGACCAGCAAATAGAGGAATCGATGGAGGCTCTCGCCGAGGCTCGAGCCCGATTGGCCGAGGTTCCGGCCGAGGTCGTCGTGGTCAACCACGCCATGGGGCTGTACGAACTCGCCGCCATCCATCTCACTTCGTCACCCGCCAATCTGCCCGCCGCCGCTCTGGCCATCGACGCCCTTGCGTGTCTCGTCGAGGGGCTCGGCGAGAGAATCGGACCCGATCAGCCAGTTCTGAGCGACGCACTCTCGAACATCCGCCTGGCCTTCGTTCAGGTCAAGGGTTCCGACGCCTGACACGGCCGTTGCGACCCACCGGCACACCTTCAGCGGCCAGAAGCCGTGTCTGTTCGGCCTCCTGACCCG
>JBEGQB010000180.1:0-4284 GCA_041181165.1 Actinomycetota bacterium | reverse complement strand
AGAAGCGCAACGAAACTCTGCAACTCGCCGTGCTGCGCCCGAAGATCGCCATCCTCGACGAACTCGATTCCGGACTCGATATCGACGCGCTCCGTGATTGCGCGCGCCGGGTAATGGATGCGACCCGTGAGGACGGCCTCGGCGCTCTCGTGATCACGCACTACAGCCGACTCCTCGAGGAGCTCCGGCCGAGCCGAATTCATATTCTGGTGAAGGGTCGCATCGTGGAATCCGGTGGCCCGGAACTCGCCGATGTTCTCGAGCGAGACGGCTACGCCGCGTTCACGCCCGCTGAATCGAGTACGTCCGGCGCCGTCGGCGGCGACTACCTCGCTGGTCTCTGAGCTCGACGCTTCGGCTCAGCCCATCTGACGCAGGCGACGAATGCGCTCCTCGGTCGAGGGGTGGGTCGAGAACAAGCGGGCCAGATTCACTCCGCCGCCACGACGCTGATTGCGGAACTCGGCGAGCGGATTGTGAATGTAGGCCTGCGCCTGAGCCGGAGCGACGTTCATCGGGATCCGCTGGGCCATCACTTCGATGCGCTCGAGCGCTCGGGCCAGCGATTGGCCACTGCCGAGCAGTTCGGCAGCCGAACGATCGGCTTCGAATTCGCGACTACGACTGATGGCCATCTGGATGAGCGACGCCGAGATCGGGGCGAGCATCGAGATGAGCATCACGGCCAGCGGGTTCGGTCGATCTTCGTCGTCACGCCCGCCGCCGAAGATCGCAGCGAAGTACGCCATCTGTGCAATGGCCGATATCGCCGTGGCCACGGCAGCGGCCACCGATCCGATCAGGATGTCGCGATTGCGAACGTGCATGAGTTCGTGGGCCATCACGCCTTCGAGTTCGTCGGCCGGCATCGATCGCAAGAGCCCCTGGGTTGCGCACACCACTGCATTGTTCGGTCCGCGTCCGGTGGCGAACGCGTTCGGCTGCTCCGAGGGTGATACCGCAACTCGCGGCATCGGAAGCCCGGCGCGATCGGCCAGCGACTTCACCATTTGGTAGAACTCGGGCGCGTCCTGTTCGGTGATCACCTGAGCACCAGCGGCGCGCAGGGCCAAACGATCACTGAACCAATAACTGCCGCCCACCATCACGAGGGCGAGGACGAGACCGATCATCACGGCCCCCGAACTGCCGCCGCCGAGCAATGACGCAACGGCCACGATCAGACCGCCGAGGCCGGCGAGCAGGATGGTGGTCTTCATGGTGTTCTTGAACATGGGTGATGTCTCCTTGGGTGAACGGGAGTAATTGAGGGAGGGCGTGGCGAGGGATCAGAAGTCGAAGATCTCGCCGAGCAGGCTCTTGGTCTTGCTCTTCTTGTACGGGCGACCGTGCTTGTCGTATCGGATCTTGTAGCGGTCGTCGTCGTCCCAGTCGTCGTCATCCTTGTAATGGCGGCCGAGGGGGGCCGAGATCGCCGCGTTGCCGCCGGTGGAACGCTCGATGATCTTGTCGAGCTCGCCTCGGTCGAGCCACACACCGCGACACGACGGGCAGTAGTCGATCTCGACACCTTGCCGGTCGCTCATCACGAGCGCGGTGTCGTGGCAGGTGGGGCATTTCACGGGTTGACCTCCTTGTTGAGTGATTGACGACGGACGAAAACCTTGCGGATCTCTTCGAGCCACAGGACCGACGAAGCGACTGCGATGCTGACCAACCACTGAGTGGCCGAGATCGACGTGGTGTCGAACAGGTTCTGCATGAAGCCGACGTGGGTGACGCCGATCTGCAGGAGGATCACTGCACCGAGGGCCAGCCATAGTTGCGTATTGGAGAAGGTCTGTCGACGGAACACCGAGTTGCGATCGCTCCGTGCGTTCAGGATGTTGAAGAACTGGAAGAGCACGAAGGTGTTGAAGGCCATCGTTCCGGCCACGGTGGCCACGCCGGCTTCGGCTTCCGGACCCGGTGCCCAAGCCAGAACACCGAGGGTGCCGATGGCCATGACGATCGATGAGAAGCCGATGGCGGTCCAGCGGTCGCGGGTGAGGATTCGTTCGGTGAGCGGACGAGGGGAGCGGCGCATGATGTCGGCGTCGCCTTGGTCGAGTCCGAGCGCCATGGCCGGCGGGCCATCCATGATGATGTTCACCCAGAGGATCGCAATGGCGGCGAACGGTTTTCCGTGAGCGATGCCAAGGATCGATGCACCGAGGAACAGCAGCGCGAAACCGAGCGTGGTGCTCAATTGGAAGCGCACGAACTTGACGATGTTGTCGTAGATGGTGCGTCCACGCTTGACCGCGCCGACGATCGTGGCGAAGTTGTCGTCGGCCAGCACCATCGTGGCGGCTTCCTTGGTGACCTCGGTGCCGGTGATGCCCATCGCCACACCCATGTCGGCTTTCTTCAGCGCCGGAGCGTCGTTGACTCCGTCGCCGGTCATGGCGACGACGTTGCCCTTGCGTTGCAATGCGGCGACGAGGCGGATCTTGTGTTCGGGTGCCACTCGGGCGAACACCGAGATGTCGTCGATGCGACAGTCGAGTTCGGCGTCGTCCATGCGATCGAGGTCTGCACCGGTCACGGCGATCACCGAACCATCGGCGAGTCCGAGTTCGGTCCCGATCGCTTGTGCGGTCACGGCGTGGTCGCCGGTGATCATCTTCACGGTGATTCCGGCTTGACGCGCTTCGGCGATGGCGACCTTGGCTTCGGGTCGAGGCGGGTCGACGATGCCGATGAGCGCCAGGAGTGTGAGTTCGTCGACAAGCACCGAAGGATCGGCTTTGGACGTGCCGAATTCGTCCCATGCTTCGATCGAGAAATCGCGCTGGGCGATGGCCAGCACCCGTAGTCCTTCGCCGGCCAGCCGATCGTTGTGCGACGTGAGGTCGGGGAGTGACGACGAAATGGGGGACGCGAAGCCGTTGACGTCGATGGCCGAAGCGCTTCTGGCCATCACGACGTCGGGTGCGCCCTTCACGAACATGCGGATCACCGGTTGTCCGGAGCTGTCGGCGACCTCGTGGAAGGTGGCCATGATCTTGGTGGCCGAATCGAAGGGGACTTCGGCAACCCGCGGGTAGCGCTGACGGATGCTTGGCGCGTCGATACCGCCTTTGGCTGCAAGGACGACCAGTGCGCCCTCGGTGGGGTCGCCGACGAGGTTCCACGCACCGTCTTCGTTGCGGATCACGGCATCGTTGCAGAGAGCCATGCCGAGGAGAGCTGCGTCCATGGCGAAGGGAATGTCGCCGGAGAGGTGCTCGATGGTTCCGACGGGGGAGTAGCCCTCGCCGGTCACACTGTGTTCGCGGCCCTGGAGCACGATGCGGCGAGCCGTCATCTCGTTGAGCGTGAGTGTGCCCGTCTTGTCGGAGCAGATGATGCTCGTGCAACCGAGTGTTTCCACACTGGCGAGCCGTTTCACGATGGCATTGCGCTTGGCCATCTTGGCCACGCCGATGGCGAGGGTCACCGCCGTGACGGCAGGTAGGCCCTCGGGGATCGTCGCCACCGCGAGAGCCACCGCGAGATTCAAGAGTTCCGATACTCCGTCGCCTCGGAGAAGGCCGATGGCAAAAACGGCAACGACGATGGCGGCCGACAACTTGGCAAGGCTGTGGGCAAGGCCTTCGAGTTGCCTTTGAAGTGGAGTCTTTTCGGGTTCCGTGGCTCGCAAGAGTCCGGCGATCCGGCCGATCTCCGTCGACATGCCGGTGGCGGTCACGATGATCTCGCCGCGGCCGCGAGTGACGGTGGTGTTCATGTAAGCCATGCACGAGCGATCGCCGAGCGGAGCATCGGCACGAGCCACGGTGTCGGTTGATTTCGCCGACGGATGGCTCTCACCAGTGAGTGCCGCCTCTTCGATTTCCAGGTTGGCGGCGAGCGCGAGCCGACCGTCGGCCGGTATCCGATCGCCGGCTTCGACGAGAACGATGTCACCCGGCACGATCTCGGCGGTGGGGATCGACAAGACCTCTCCCGAACGCCGCACTTTGGCGTTGGAGGTGAGCATTTTCTTGAGTGCCTCGAGAGATGCCTCGGCACGGTTCTCCTGAACGAAGCCGATCACGGCGTTCAGCAACACAACAGCGAGTACCACGATGGGGGTCTTGAGTTCGCCCGACACGACGAAACTCACCACCGCCGCGACGAGCAGGATGCCGATCAGAACGTCGCGGAACTGGTCGAGGAATCTCAGCCACGCGGGTCGACGAGCTGCTTCGGCGAGTTCGTTACGGCCGTGGCTGGCAAGTCGATCAGCGGCCGCCGTGTACGTGAGCCCCGTATCGGTGGATGTGCCGTGAGCCTCGG
>JBEGQB010000179.1:0-4299 GCA_041181165.1 Actinomycetota bacterium | reverse complement strand
ACGAGCGCCTTGCTCGATGCCGGGGTCGGCACCGTGATCATCACCCTCGGGGCCAGGGGCATCCGAGTCGTGTCCCGAGAAGGCGAATGGGACATCCCGCCTTTCGTCGTGCGGGCGATCGACACGACCGGAGCCGGAGACGCCGCCTGTGGAGCTCTGGTCGCCGCCCTCAGTCAGGGAGTCGACGTCATGACTGCCGCCCGTCGAGCGTCGGCAGCTGGCGCACTGGCCGCCACACGTCGAGGTGCAGTGCCTTCGTTGCCGACCTCGGAGGAGATCGACGCCCTCGTCAACTGAGAACGACCGCTGCCCATCCGTCGAGAACTTTGTGGTCGATCACCCGCAAGGGTTCGAGAGCCTCGACGACATGGCTGTAGTGCCCGTCGAGCACGCCACTGATCACGAGCTTTCCCCCGGGACCCACGAGACGTTTCAGCTCGTCACTCAGTTCGACGAGCGTCGGAGCCAGGATGTTGGCGAACACCAAGTCGTACCGGTTCCTGATCGTCGACAAATCGTTGGTCGTCACCAACCACCTTTCGGCGACTCCGTTTCGACGGGCGTTCTCCTGCGACACTTCGATCGCTGCCGGAGAGATGTCCACTCCGATCGCGCGCGAGGCGCCGAGGACGAGAGCAGTCACCCCTAGGACACCGCTACCGCAGCCAACGTCGAGGACGGACGTCTCGGGGGTGATCAACTGCGTCAACAATGTGAGACACGCACGCGTGGTCGGATGATCGCCCAGACCGAACGTTGGTCCCGGTTCGATCAGCACTCTCTGCTTCGCGCGCCTTGCGCCCCCATCGACCCAAGCCGGCACGATCTCCAGATCGTCGGAGATCCACACCGGTGCCGCATGTTCTCGCCACTCGCTGCCGACCGCGTCGTCGATGTCCTCGAACGACCAGTCCAGTGAACGAGGCAGAGAGTTCACTGCGTCGGTCACTGCGCCTTCGTCCTCACCGAGACTCGTACGCAGAATCACGGTGCCATCGGGTTGCCAATGTTCGGACAACGCGCTCGCTCCGAGGCCCCACAAGAGGTCGGCCACGTATTCGACATCGGCCGGATTCGTCTTCACGGTTATCCCGAGGGTCATCGCTGAACCATCAATCGACGCGACGAAGCTCCCGACGGAACCGCTCGGCACGCGCAACATAGGACGCAGCCGCCATCGCGATGTCCGATGAACGGGCTCGACCTTCTTTGATGACCGCTGGAGCCCCCACGGCCAGGGCTCCGCTGGGCACCTCGGTTCCCCCCAACAGGACACTGTTCGCTCCGACCACCGCCCCCGAACGCACGATGACGTTGTGCATCACGATCGATCCGTTCCCCACCAGCGAACCATCCTCGATGGTGCACCCCTCGAGATGCACGATGTGCCCGACAACGCAATCGTTTCCGACCACGGTCGGCCACACGTGGGTCGTGTGCAACACGCACCCGTCCTGGATCGACGTTCGGTCGCCGATCCGAATTTCTCCATCATCGGCACGCAACACCGCTCCGGGCCAGATGGAACTCTGGGCTCCGATCGTGACCATCCCGATGATCACGGCGTCGGGGTGCACATAGGCCGACGGGTGAATCGATGGTTCCTTGTCTCCCAATGCATAAATCGGCACGGTTTCACGGTAGTCCGCGACCGCGTGCACTAGGGCGACGAGGCCGATTCCCGATAGGGTCACGAGCCATGTCCCGCCGGATCGAGATCGAGTTGACGAGTTCGCGCCCCGACGGCACCTGGACATGGCGAGCCGCTGGCGCTCGTGAGCCCAAAGGTGTCCTCGATGGTTCGATTCTTCCTTCCGGCACCAAGGCCGGAGATGTCGTGAAGGTCGATGCCGAATTCGACATCGATGGCATCGAGATCCTTTCGGTCATCCAGGGCCGAACGAAGGTCAACAAGGTCGAAACCCTTCAGATCCTCGGTAACGACAAGCCTTTCGAGCCCGTGACTCAACAACTCGCCAAGCGCGCCGACAAGCGCGGTCCACGGCGCGATCGGGATGATCGCCGAGACGGCGAACGACGCGACGCGAATCGTCGCGGTGAGCGTCGAGAGGGTCGGCCGGAGGGTGCCGAGCGCCGTCCGAGACCCGACACCGATCGCCCCCGAGGTCCGCGTCGGCCGCGATTCGAAGCTCCGCCCGAACTTCCCCAGCGTCCGCGTCCGAAGCGACTCAAAGCCGGATCGCAACATCGCAAGGCAGTTCTCGCCGACCTACCCGAGAACCAGCGGCCCATCGCCGAACTCGCTCTGCAAGGCATGCAGGCAGTGCGTCAGCGTCTGAAGGCGGCCAATGAAGCCCTCTCGGCCGAAGGCAAGCCGACCATGCCGGAACAGAGCGTTCTGCAGATGGCGCAGGATCTGCTGCCGCGTCTGCGCGTCGCCGACTGGCTCGATCGTGCCGAAGCCGCCAAGCGAGATCTCGACAATCTCGATCTGAGGGATCTGCGAAGCGTGCTGGCCGCCGCCAACGATCCGGCCATCGAGCGCGATGAAGCGTGTCGAAATCTGTTGAGCGAGTTGAAGACCGGGCTCACGACGCGTACCGCTGCTGAACATCAGAACTGGCTGACCGACATCGGTGCGGCGGTCGAGGTCGGGCGCGTCGTGCGCGCGCTCAAGTTGGCGGGCCAACCACCCAAGCCGGGTGAGCGACTCCCCGACGATCTCGCCCGTCGACTGACCGAGGCCACCGTTGCCAATCTCACCGCCGACGCGCTCCCCGACCGGTGGATCGCCGTCCTCGAAGCGGTGGCCTTCTCCCCCATCCGATCACTGGTGAAGATCACCACCGCTCCGACACAGTCGTCGCCGGAGCTCGTCAAGACGGTCGAACGTCTGGCTTCCTTGTTGCCCCAGATCGCCGGACTCTTCGGTGTGTCCGCCCCGAGCGGTGGTCAGCCACCCAAACCACTGCGCCCGACTCGGCCGGCGGCCAAGAAGATTCCGCCCCGTCCGAGTGCTTCAGCAGCTCCAGTGACCCCGACGACGGACGTCGTGGCACCGGAGGCAACTGCGCCGGCTTCGACTGAATCGATCGTCGTGGAAAGCCCGGCGGTGGCCGAGCCCACACCGGTGGCCGACACCAGCCCGGGTGCCGAGCCCACTCCGGTCGCCGAGAACTCCGACAGCACGGAAACTCCCGCCGACTGAATCCTCCGGCCGAGCCACAACTACGGTCGAAGCATGAGCAACATCGTCACGTACTCCGCCGAAGGCCGCGTCGGCATCATCACCCTCAACCGTCCCGATGCCCGAAACGCCATCAACGGTGATGTCGCCCAAGGCATGGAAGCCGCGATCGACGCCCTCGAGGCCGACGACAACGTGTGGGTCGGGATCCTCACGGCCAACACCGAAGGACAGGAACGCCCGGTCTTTTGTGCCGGTGCCGACCTGAAGGCGATCAACTCCGGCCAGGCCGGCGGACTCAACACCAAGCGTGGCGGTTTTGCCGGCTTCGTGTACCGCGAACGTCGTAAGCCGATCATCGTCGCGGTCGACGGACTGGCCACGGCCGGAGGTTGTGAGATCGTCCTCGCTGCCGATCTCGTGATCGCCACGACTCGCTCCGCTTTCGGTCTGGCCGAAGTGAAGCGCAATCTCATTGCCGGCGCTGGAGGACTCTTCCGTCTTCCGCGTGCGATCGGGCAAGCAGCGGCCATGGAGGCCATCCTCACCGGCGAGCCGATCCCGGCCGAACGCGCCTACCACCTCGGCCTCGTCTCCCGGCTCGTCGAACCGGGCCAAGCGATGGTCGAGGCACGACGACTCGCCGATCAGATCACGGCCTGTGCGCCGTTGGCCGTGTACGCGAGCCGCCAAGTGGTGCTGGCCGCTGCGTATCAGACCGACGAGGAGCTCATCGGTCTCACCAACAAGCTCTTCGCCGGCGTCATGGCCTCCGAGGACACCAAGGAAGGTTTGACGGCCTTCATCGAGAAGCGTCCGCCCAACTGGACCGGTCGCTAGTCCAGAGGACGCGACACCACGATCGAGCGTGCGGTGACACCGGCGCGTTCGTACAAGTTCTTGGTCTCTCGATCACCGGGTAGAGCAATTGCTTCGAAGTACGAACAGCCTTCGGCTCGTGCGTGTTCCAGCGCAGCGGCAACGAGTGCATCGCCGAACCCGACTTCGCGGGCTTCCGCGCGCACGTACACGCGGTCGACCGTGAACACACGACCACGCGAGGGCACCTCGGCGACACCTCCACAGAGGAATCCCACCACGACTCCGTCGATGATCCCCACCCAAGTGGGGGGCCACTCCGCAATCTCTCC
>JBEGQB010000178.1:0-4306 GCA_041181165.1 Actinomycetota bacterium | reverse complement strand
TCGGAGCATGATCTCCGAGACTCTTTCGGTGGCCCGCGCCATCGCCCGACGGGATCTTCTCGTCGAATGGCGAAGCCGGGTCGTGACGAATCAGGTGATTCCCTTCGCGGTTCTGGTGATGGTGTTGTTCGCTTTCGCTCTCGACTCCGACGCGGTTCTCGAACGGGTGGCTCCCGGACTCGTGTGGCTGGCCACGATCTTCAGTGTCCTGTTTCTGATCGCTCGTTCGTTCGCCGTGGAGACCGCCGATGGTGCACTCGATGCGATGCGCTCGGCCGGTGTGAATCCGATGGCGATCTTCATCGGGAAGGCTGCGGCAGTGGCCGTTCAATTGTTGGCCCTCGAGGTGTCATTGGTGATCGCGGCCATCGTGCTCTACCGAGCCGATGTTTCGCCCGAAGGTGCCGTGCTCTTGGTCACGACCCTCGTCGTCGCGACCACTGGTCTGGCGTCCGTGGCTACCCTCTACGGAGGTCTCACCGCAGGCTCCAAGGGCCGGGAAACCCTGCTCCCGTTGCTGTTGTTGCCGGTGGTGGCACCCGTCCTGATCGGCGCCACTCGGGCGACCGAGTCGGCATTTCGCACCAATGGTCTGGCCGTGGGTGAGGGGTGGCCGTGGCTCGGTTTGCTCGCTGTGTTCGCAGTGTTGTTCAGTGTCGTGGGAGCGGTTGCGTTCGGACCCCTCGTCGATGAGTAAGAACCGAGTGAAGGAGACCCGATGACCGCCACCACCGCCGCCGTCGAGCGGCCGGATCGCGTCACCGGCACGCGCTTCACGCGAGCGCTCGGAATCGCGACCCTGATCGGTGTGTTGTGGCTCACATGGTTCGGATTGTTCGTCACCCCGGCCGATGTGAACCAGGGCGAATCGGTTCGCATCATGTACGCGCACGTCCCCGGAGCATGGCTCGCATATCTCGCTTTCGTGGTGACGGCGGTGTCGTCGGCCGCCTATCTCTGGCGGCGAACGCGCTCGCTCACCTGGGATCGCATCGCCGGCGCCTCGGCCGAGATCGGTGTCCTCTTCATGGGGATCTCACTCGTGACCGGGAGCTTGTGGGGTCGCCTGACGTGGGGAACCTTCTGGACCTGGGACGCTCGCCTCACCACGACGGCCTTCCTCTTCGTGACCTACGTCGGATATCTCGCGGTTCGTAATCTCGGCGGCACCCACCATCAGAGAGCTCGGCGCAGCGCGGTTCTGGCGTTGCTCGCCGTGCTCGAGATTCCACTCGTTCACTTTTCGGTCGAACTCTGGAACTCGCTCCACCAGGAAGCGAGCGTGGCCGGAAACACCGACGTCACGATGGATGGTCTCATGCTCTTCACGCTGTTCCTCGGCGTCATCGTGTTCACCTTGATGTATGTGTGGCTCGTGTTGCACCGGCAGCGTTCTCTCGCCATGCAGGATCTGATCGACGACACCGGCCTCGATGCGGCCATCGCCGCCCGACGGTCCGAGGTGCGCTGAACATGGACGATCTCGGATTCATCCTCGCCAGTTACGCCGTCACTCTGGTCGGTGTCGGTTCGTTCGCGTGGTCGATCGTTCGGCGTTCGCGTCGGATGGCCAAGCAGGTGCCACCCGAGGATCGTCCATGGACCTGACCCCGAGACCGGTCCAAGAGGTTTCGACTCGACGCCGACGTCGTTGGTTGCCGATCGTGGTTCTGACCGTCGTGATCGCGGCGGGCGGTGTGATCGTCACCCAGTTCCTCACGTCGGCCATCGATTACTACTGCAATGTCGACGAGATCGGCACCAAGGACGGCTGCGAGTCGGGTCGACGTCTGCGGGTACAAGGAGTCGTCGACGAAGGAAGCGTGACCGAAGACGGCACCGTCACGGCTTTCACCATCTCCTTCGGCGACGTGTCGATGCCGGTGCGTTACGAGGGAGAGCCCGGCGGAATCTTCAAGGAATGCATACCGGTGGTCGTGCACGGCGTCCTGCGAGGCGGCGTGTTCGAGGGCGATCGCATCGAGGTCAAACATTCGAACGAATACAAGGCCGACAATCCCGATCGCGTGGCCGCCGATGATGGCGAGTCAAAGGGAACTGCGTGCTCGCCGTTAGCCTGAACGCCGCGCTCGGGCGTGGCGCGATTCTCTGCGGACTACTCGTCTGCATCGCCGGAGTCCTGATCACCTACACGGGCATCCGCCGCAACGACGCCCGTGCCCTCGGTTCCAGCGCGCGGTACGCATACGCCGCATTCGGTGCCGCTGTCGTCGCATTCTTGGTCATGGAGCGCGCCCTCATCACACGTGACTTCAGCCTCGCCTACGTTCAACAAGTCGGTTCGCGTGGCACTCCGGCTCTCTTCAACGTCACGGCGCTCTGGAGTGCGCTCGAGGGATCGATCCTGATGTGGATCCTCGTGCTCACCGGTTTCACGGCCGCCGTCGCCCGCAAGTTCCGCAAGAAGCGCGACGACGTCCTCCTCGCCTGGGCGATGATCGTGATGTTCGCGGTGGCGATCTTCTTCTTCCTGTTGTCGTTCGGTCCGGCCAATCCCTTTGCAGTCGGCGCGAGTGGAGTGAACGACGGTCCCGGCCCCAACCCACTTCTGCAGAACCACATTCTCGTGTTGTTCCACCCACCCATCCTCTACGTGGGTTATGTCGGGTTCACCGTTCCTTTCGCCTTCGCCATGGCGGCACTCATCACGGGTCGCCTCGGTGAGGGTTGGTTGCTCGCCACTCGTCGCTGGACGCTCTACTCATGGGGATTCCTGACACTCGGGATCATCCTCGGTGGTTGGTGGAGTTACGAAGTTCTCGGTTGGAGTGGTGTGTGGGCCTGGGATCCGGTCGAGAACGCGAGCTTCTTGCCGTGGCTGACCGGGACGGCGTTTTTGCATTCGGTTCTCGTTCAGGAGCGCCGTGGGATGCTGCGGGTTTGGAACCTGAGCCTCGTGATCGCCACCTTCGCTCTCACGATCCTTGGCACCTTCCTCACACGATCGGGTGTGATCAACAGCGTGCACGCGTTCAGCGAGGGGAGTGTCGGGCCCTGGCTGCTCACCTTCTTCACGATCATCGTGGCCGCTGCCGTCGTTCTGATCGGCTGGCGCGGCGATCGCCTTCGCTCGCCCGGAACGATCGACTCACCGCTCAGTCGTGAAGGCGCATTTCTCGCCAACAACGTCTTGTTCAGCGTGTTCGCCTTCGTCGTTCTGCTCGGCACCGTGTTTCCGCTCGTGGTGGAGGCGTTGCAGAATCGCCGACTCGTGGTCGGGCAACCTTTCTTCGACACGATGACCAAGCCCATCGGCCTCACGATGCTCTTCTTGATGGCCGTCGCGCCGGTGTTGCCGTGGCGCAAGGCGAGTGGCGAAGTTCTACGTGATCGGCTCTTCTGGCCCACCTGGACCGGTATCGCCGCGCTTGCCTTCAGCGTGTTGGTGGGGGCCGAGGGCTGGGCCCCACTGTTGGCCTTCGCCTTCGGAGGTTTCGCCGCTGGTTCGGCGTTCCGACAACTCGCGCTCGCTGCGCGTCGTCATGGTTGGCGCGGTTTCGTCGGTCGAGCCAATGGTGGCATGGTCGTGCATCTCGGCATCATCGTCATCTCGGTGGCTCTCGCTGCTTCAGGTGGATTCACGCGCAGCCAGGAATTCGTCATGGAAGTCGGTGATCGCGTCGAGTTCGCCGGACATTCGTTCACCTTCGAAGGTCTGTCGGTCGAGAGCGACGACGTGAAGGCGTCGGTCAAGGCCGCGGTGCGTATCGATGACGGTCCGGTGTACGAGCCGGCTCGCAGCAAATACATCAAGCAGGGAATGGACATCGGCACGCCGAGCGTGAAGTCCGGTCTGCGTCACGATCTGTATCTGACCCTCGAAGGCAACGTTCGCCCGAGCGACACCGAAGCCCGAATCAAGGTGTTCGTGAAGCCGATGATCCTGTGGCTCTGGATCGGTGGTGCGCTCACTGCACTCGGCACGATTCTCGCCGCCTTCCCCGGCGGCCGACGTCGACCCGAATCTCCGACCTCGGAAGGCCTGGCCTCACGAGACGAAGCGATCGATCGTGTCTGATCGGCGGTTGGGTCCGATCGTTGCCTCGGGTGTGGCGGCGGTGATGGTGTTCTTCGTCGTGGTTCTGGCCGTGTCGGCTGGTCGGTCCACCGAGACCGCCGACTCGCCTTTGCTCATGAGACCGGCTCCACCGGTGGTCAGCACGACGTACGACGGAGAACCCTTCGAATTGGCGCGTCGACGGGGATCCTGGGTTGTGTTGAACTTCTTCAACTCGACCTGCGTCCCGTGCAAGCGTGAGCATCCCGAACTCGTGAAGTTCTTCGA
>JBEGQB010000177.1:0-4307 GCA_041181165.1 Actinomycetota bacterium | reverse complement strand
TACCTCTACGAGAAGAAGTTCACCGAATGGGGCAAACCGGTGGCTTACCAACTTCTACATGACGCCGGCTTTCAAACGTACGCCCAACCATTGGCGATCCGAGCCGCCGACAAGGAGTCCCTGGGCTCGTGTTTGGAAAAGCTTGTCCCCCTCATTCAGCGGTCGGCAGTGGCGTACTTGGAGGACGGATCCCACGCCAATGCGATCATCATCGAGGCCGTCGAGAAGTACGACACCTTCTGGGTCTACGAACAAGGAGTTGCCGACTTCTCGACCGAGGTTCAACGGGATCTCGGCTTGGTCGGCAACGGTGACGACTCCACGATCGGCAATTTCGACCTCGCTCGAGTCGACCGGGTGCTCGATCAGTTGCGTGACGCCGGTCTCGAGGTCCCGGAGGATCTCGACGCGTCGATGATCTACACCAACGAGTTCATAGACGAGAACATCGGGAGCTGACCGATTCGATCCGAGATCAGAAGTCGCGGACGGCGTCGGCCCGGTTGATCACGGGCTCCTTGTCGCTCCATGGGAAATTGATCCAGAGCGACGTGTGCTTCCACGCATAATTCGAACGCACCACCGAATGCGGTTTCTCGTAGAGAACGGCAGTGCGAACCTCGCCGACCTTGCCGGCACAGAACTGCTGCACGCTGCGCAGGGTGTGCCCGGTGTCGGCTACGTCGTCGGCGATGAGGATCTTCGCATCACCGAGATCCACGAAATCGGGCGCTGGGGGCAGGATGCGCGGAACCTCGAGCCGTTCGTCCACGCCGGTGTAGAACTCGACGTTCATCGTGTAGACATTCTTCACCGCCAACGCGTACCCGAGCGCTCCTCCGATGAGCAGGCCACCACGGGCGATCGAGAGGATCATGTCGGGTTCGTAACCGTCGTCGGCCACCATCTGAGCGAGAGCGCGTGACGCTTCCCCGAAGATCTCCCACGACATGATCTCCCGTTCGTCCGACACCTGTTCGCTCCTCGTCTCGTCGTCTCTCAGAATGTAGACGGCGACTCGGGTTCCGACCTATTGCTGAACGGCCTCGGCCGGTCGCTGAACGAAAAGTCAGACGACGACGATGCCCTTGAGCGATTTGTCCGGCTTGGGCAACTGGGGGTCCATCGCTTGCAGCGTGGCCAGGACGATCTTGGCCACCGCCAGATCGCGCACCCATTTGAGATCGGCTGGCACGACGAACCACGGTGCCGAAGGTCGCGAGGTCTGGGTGAGTACCTCCGTGTAGGCCTCGGAGTACTTCGGCCACAATTCGCGATCGGTGATGTCGCTCGGATCGTGCTTCCATGCGCTCTCGGGGTTGTCGACTCTCTTCTGCAGGCGCTGACGCTGGACCTCGTGCGAAACATGCAGATAGAACTTGAGAACCGTCGTCCCTTCGTCCACCAGCATCTGTTCGAAATCTCGCACATGTCGATGGCGGCGCTTCCAGACCTCTTCGGGCACGAGGTTCTTGACCCGCGGGACGAGGATGTCCTCGTAATGGCTGCGGTTCCAGACGCCGACCTCGCCGCGGGCCGGACAGGCGGCATGGACTCGCCAGAGGTAGTCGTGCATCTTCTCGGTGCCGGCGGGAACCTTGAAATTGACCACCCGAACCCCGGCCGGATTCATGCCGGTCATGACGTGGCGCACCAAACCGTCCTTACCTGAGGCATCGCGGCCCTGGAGCACGATGAGAAGTGACTGCTTGGCCTCGGCCATCAAGCGGTGCTGGATGAAGGCCATCTGACCGATCACCTTGGCCAATTCCCCCTTGGCGGACTCCTTGTCCCAGCCGAGGGTGTCGTTGGTCGGACGTGCGTCGAGATTCGGAGGACGACTCGCCGATACGACCAGTTTCCGCATCAGGTTCTCGCCCACGCGCTCAACCTAGTTCAGGACCCAATGAACGATGAGTCCGTTCACCGAAGAACAGGCATCCGAGCGTGGTGTTCGTCGATCACGTCTGCTCGTACGGGCAGTGCCGACATCCGCTGCCGCAGCAATAGCCCCGATCGGCGAGAAACACCGCTGTGAACACCGACAGCCCCGAAATCGGATCCCGATAGAGCGGCCGACCCCCTTCGACGGCACGGGAATGTTCTCGCAAGATCGCGATCGTTTCGGGGCGAGCAGGATCGAGCCGGCTCACAAGTGGACGTTCAATGCCGTCCAGGCGAAGGATGGCACTGCTCTCCACGTCAGCATCTTTACTTGGAATGCTCGCCAATCCGTCGTTGAGCGGCCCGAAGTTGCTCCTTGACCCCACCCGCTCAGCCACTAGATTGAAGGTGTCGTTCGGCAAAGGGGGTTGCCGCTCGTGGCGGCGCCCCTCTGACGAACGGTGTCGACACCGGACAGACAACAAACATGGCAACGGTTCGCCGGGCCATAGGGGGGAAATTACGTGAAAACATCCAATCGCACCCGGGTTCGCCGTGGTGCCTTCGTCGTGGCAGTGGCTTTCGGGCTCATTGCCGCCGCTTGTGGCGGCGACGACGGAGGCGGCGGTGAGTCCACCGAAGGTTCTGGCGCCTCGGTCGTTCTGACCGAAGCACCCCAGGAAACCCAAGCACCAGCCGTCGAAGTCGTTCTTGGCGGCAAGTTAGTCGTCGGCGGAGAGGCCGAAGTCGCCAACCCGTGGACACCACAGGCCATGCAATGCGACTCGTTCTGCCAGATGCGAGCCCGTAGTTTCTACGATCCGTTGGTCGCGGTCGATGAGAATCTCAACTGGCAGCCGTATCTCGCCGAAAAGATCGAACCAAATGCCGACAACACCGTCTTCACGGTGACGATTCGACAGGGCATCAAGTTCCACGACGGCACGGACCTCGACGCAGCAGCAGTCATGGACAACCTCAACCGAGGAGCGAAGGGTTTGCTTATCTCGGCCGCTCTCGTGGACCTCGCCCGTGATCCTGCGTGCTACGCCGCGGCCGCCGGTGGTTCCACGATCGGATGCGACCTCGTGATGGAGAAGATCGACGACTACACCTTCACGATCGCTACTGGAAAGTCCGGAGATCTCAGCAAGCCATTGCCGTGGCCGGGCTTCCCGTACTACTTCGGTGGACAATGGGGTCTGATAGCTTCGCCCACTTGGTTGGCCGAAGTCGATGCTGATTCCTCGAAGGCACCGAATGCCGTCGGAACCGGCCCATTCCTCTTCGACAGTTACGCCCCCGGTGACAAGCTCGTGGTGAAGAAGAACCCGAACTACTGGGTCAAGGATGCCGAGGGCAACGCCCTGCCCTACCTCGACGAGATTGAGTTCCGCGTGATTCCCGATTCGCAGGTGCGAGCGGCGGCTCTTGAGGCGGGTGACCTCGACATCATGGCCACCTCGGATGCCGGCGTTCTCCTGGATCTGAAGGACAACCCGGACTTCCCGACACTTCTACAGAATCAGTACGGCGAGACCAACTACGTCTTGTTGCACCTCACCAAGCCGTACCTCGCTGACCAGAGCGTGCGCTGCGCGCTCCTGCAAGCGCTCGATAAGCAGGACATCATTGACACCATCGATGGTGGCAATGGAGTTCCGGCCAACGGGCCGTTCTCGCCCGGCCAGCAGGGATTCCTCGAGGACAACGGATCATTGCCGTACGACCCAGAAGCTGCAGCTGCCGCAATCGAGGCGTGGGAAGCGTCGAATGGTCCGTTGACCGTCAACTACTCCACCACCACCGCGTCGCGCTCCTTGCAGGTGGCCCAATACCTCCAAGATGTATGGGGTCAAGTTGGAGTCGACGTGACGATCACGCAGATCGAGCAGTCGAAGTTGATCAACAATGCTCTGTTCGGCGACCCGGCATTCGATGCCTTCGGATGGCGCAATCACGCCGGACTCTTCGCCGACCAGCAGTATTACTGGTGGCATAGTTCAGCTGCGCTTCCTGATGGCCAACTGGCGCTCAACTTCGGACGTCTGAACGATCCCCAGATCGACCAGTACCTCGAAGAGGCTCGTTCGGGCGCAACCAAGGAGGAGCGTGACGCGGCGGCGGAGAATCTCAACCGTCGTTTTGCCGAAGGTTGTTTCATCATCCCCACCTCGTACACACAGTGGGGAATCGTTCACAACACCTCAGTCCAGGGAATCGGTCAGACCCCGACCCCTGATGGAGTCGGCAAGGCTCGTGACGGCGCCGGATTCCCCGGCCAGGTCTGGTTGACGGCGGTCTTCAAGTCCGCCTGATCGGCACTCGTCAGTCAGTCGACTGGGAAACCGGTCGGCTGACTGACCTGCCGACTCCCTAATCCTTCTCTCTCTCGAGGAATCCGTGCGCTACCTGCTCCAACG
>JBEGQB010000176.1:0-4378 GCA_041181165.1 Actinomycetota bacterium | reverse complement strand
AGGACAACATCCAGGTGGTCAACGCCACGACTGCGTCGCAGTACTTCCACGTTCTTCGTCGTCAGATGCATCGTGAAATTCGCAAGCCGCTCGTGATCTTCACGCCGAAGCAACCGCTTCGTATGAAGGAGAGCCGGTCGCCGGTGTCCGAACTCGAACACGGATCGTTCCAGGAAGTCCTCGACGATCCCTTCGTGACCGACCCGTCAGCGGTCAAGAGACTCGTGTTCTGCTCGGGCAAGGTTGCCTGGGACGCCATGTCCGAGCGAGACAAGCGCAAGGCACCCGTGGCCGTCATCCGTGTGGAGCAGCTCTACCCGTTCCCGATCGAGCAGATGTTCAATCTCCTCAGCCGTTATCCGAATGCCCGCGAAGTCGTGTGGCTCCAGGAAGAGCCGAGCAACATGGGTCCGTGGCACTTCGTGGAGCACCGCACGTGGCGAGTGAAGGAACAGGGCTACGACCTTCGTCATGTGGCCCGGGTGGCGAGTGGCAGCCCGGCCACGGGTTCGAAGACGGTGCACGACCAGGAACTCGCCGACTTGATGGACGAGACCTTCGCCGGTTTCTGATTCAGCGCAGAGAAAGTCCGAGTACCGATTCGAGGTCGGCGATGGCCTGCTCGGCCGACAGAACCTTGATCGTTCTCATTCCCATCGCGGCCGCCGGTTTCAGGTTGATCCCGAGATCGTCGAGAAACACGCATTCGTGCGGTCGGACGGCGAGGAGCTCACAGGCAATTTCGTAGAAGCGGGGTTCGGGTTTACGGACGCCAACTTTCGAGCTCTCGACCACCGCATCGAAGCGTTCCATGATCGCGTTGATGTTCTGTTCGCGATGATCGATCGGCCGGTCGGCGTGACCGTCGCCGCCGGTCATGTTGTTGGTCAGACAAGCAGTGAGAAAGCCGGCTTCACGGACGAGGTCGAGCGCACGAACGATCTCGGGACGTATGTCCCCCCTCAAGAGTGCGAGGACCTCGGCGCCACGGATCTCCAATCCGAGCGCGGCGGCATCACGGGCGAACGCGTCGTCGAATTCGGTCGGGCCGATATCGCTGCGTTCGAAACGTGCCCAGGCGTTCTCGTGTGGGTTGGTGGCGTTCACGCGGCGAATCGAGTCGAGGGGCAGGCCGCGTTCGGCCTCGAAGCGGTTGAAAGCTTCGAACGGGCTGCTGAGGATCACTCCGCCGAAGTCCCACAGGACGGCCCGATGGCCGCCCGATCCCGCATTCGTCACACGTCGATCGTAGAGCGAGCCGGTCTCGGGGCCCTCATGGGTGCTTGACTAGAGCGGGTATGGCTCGCCACGTGATCGTCGACGGTTCGAACATCGCCACCGAAGGGCGGTCTCAGCCGAGCCTCAAGCAATTGAACGAGGCCGTGATGGCCTTCATGAACGAAAACCCCAAGGACAAGATCACCGTGGTGGTCGACGCGACGTTCGGTCATCGCATCGATCGCAAGGAAGCATCCGAGTTCGACGAGGCGATCGCCAACAATGAACTCGTGGCGCCTCCAGCCGGCACCGTCGGGCGGGGAGATGCCTTCGTTCTCATGATCGCTCAGAAGGTCGGGGCCTCGATCCTCTCCAACGACAGTTATCAGGAGTTCCACGGTGAGTATCGATGGCTCTTCGACGAGGGTCGACTGATCGGTGGCAAGCCGGTACCCAATGTCGGCTGGGTTTTCGTTCCCCGCACCCCGGTACGTGGCGAGAAGAGTCGGCGCGCCACCTCGGGCAAGAAGGCCCAGAAGTCCCCGAAGGTCAGCGCCGCCGCCATGAAGCCGATGCCGGTTCCCAAGGCTCCGCCCCCCGGCGCCGTGATGGCCAAGAAGAAGGTCGCGACCGAAACCAAGCCGTCGGCGCAGCGCACCGTCAATGGAGTTCTGCCGTTCCTTCACTTCGTGGAGAAACACCCGATCGGTTCGGTGGTGAAGGGCGTGGTCGACAGCTATTCGTCGCACGGTGCCTACGTGAAATTGGGCGATGTCAATGGTTATGTTCCGCTACGACTCATGGGCGACCCGATGCCGCGTTCGGCGCGCGACGTGATGAAGCTCGGGGACGAGGTCGCCCTCGAAGTTGTTTCGGTGGTCGCCACCCGCCGAAGCATCGATCTGAAGCCGACCACTCGTCGTGCCGGCGCGAAATCGGCGGACGACGCCGTGACCACACCCAAGAAGTCGGCGGTGAAGGCCGCGTCGAAGAAGTCGACGGCCAAGAAGACCACGACCCCGAAGAAGTCGGCGGCGAAAGCCACGGCGAAGAAATCGGCGCCCAAGAAGGTGGTGGCCCCGAAGAGAGCAACCGTGAAGGCGGCGCCGACGAAATCGGTCGCCAAGAAGGTGGCTGCGAAGAATCCCGCGGTCAAGAAGGCGGTGGCCAAGAAGTCGGCGACGAAGAAGTCCTCCGTCAAGTAGACATGCGCGTCGTCACCTGGAACGTCAACTCGCTTCGGGCGAGATTGCCACGTGTCGAAGAATGGCTCGCCGATGTGCGCCCTGATGTGTTGTGCATGCAGGAGACCAAATTGGCTGAAGACGCGTTTCCTCATCTCGCCTTCGAACAACTCGGTTACGAATGTGTCCACCACGGTCAGGGACAATGGAACGGAGTGGCCATCGCATCGAGAGTCGGACTGGTCGATCCGGTTCTCGGATTCGCCGATGGCGGACCTCCCGATCCCGAGGCGCGGCTCGTTTCGGCGACCTGCGGAGGGGTTCGGGTGAGTTCGGTGTACGTCCCGAACGGTCGGTCGCTCGACAACGATCACTACCGCTACAAACTCGAATGGATGCATCGTCTGTTGGCACATCTGGAAGCCAACGAGGATCCGTCGGGGTCGGTCATCGTGACCGGCGATTACAACATCGCGCCCGATGATCGCGATGTCCACGACCCGAAAGCCTTCGTTGGCGCCACTCACGTGAGTGTCCCCGAGCGGGACTCGCTTCACGCTCTGGAGAAGTGGGGTCTGATCGACGTCTTTCGAAAGTTCTACGACGGTTCGCGTCTGTACTCGTGGTGGGACTATCGATCGGGGGACTTTCATCAAGGACGCGGACTCCGCATCGACTTGGTGATGGCGACCCAGGCCATTGTCGACCGAGCACGCTGGAGTATCGTCGATCGCAATGCTCGCAAGGGGCAGCAACCGAGCGATCACGCTCCCGTTCTGGTGGATCTGAATGACTGACGAACATCCGGTCGAGAAGCAGTTCCGCTCCGGAATCCAGCGGGCACTTCTCGAGGTTCGCGAGCCAGGTGACATTCCACAAGAAAACGCTCGGCTACGACTGGCCACTGCACTTCGCGCCGCCCTCCAGTACGCGGCCACATCGATGGCTGACGACGCTCCGATCGCGGCGGCCGCCGAACTCGTCGAACAAGCCGTCCGACACCTCGAACCCGGTCCGCACGGCCGGCCGTATCACGGGTCGGCGGAAGGCGCCGTCGGCGGAGTGCCGAATGGTTTCACGAGTTACAGCCCGGTCACGGGCCCACTGAATGCACTCGCCTCGGTCGTCGTTCTGTCGGCGACGGACAACGAGGTCATCGCAGAGGTCGTATATGGCAACGCGTACGAAGGTCCGCCCGGACACCTGCACGGCGGCCTCGTTGCTGCGATTTTCGACGAGGTCTTGGGATTCGCCCAAGCACTCTCCGGCGCCCCGGGAATGACCGGGAAACTCGAGATCACGTACCGTTCGCCGACCCCGCTTCACACACCACTTCGGGTGGTTGGTCGTTACGACAAGATCGAAGGGCGCAAGATCTTCGCCACCGGAACCATCCATGCCGGAGATCGACTGTGCGCCGAGGCCAAAGGTCTCTTCATCTCGGTTCGTCCGGAGATGTTCGGAGGTCTGGGCCGGATTCGCGATCAGCAGAACTCAGACGGCTGATCGCCTCCAGGACTCGAGGGCCGATTCGCATCGCGGTCGATCGGCCGACCCCTTCGATGGTCTCGAGTTCGTCGATCGAGGACGGTCGGCGTTCGGCAATGGCTCGAACCGCGCGGTCCGACAGGATCATCGCCGGGGAGACCCCGGCCACGCGGGCTGCGCCGCGACGCCATTGTTCGATCTCGGCGACGAGGGGGTCAGCAGTGATGGCGGGTTCTTGTCGTCGCCGACGTTGGCCCTCCAGGAAGTCGATGCTCGGTGGCTCAGGCGCCGGAGCAGTTGGTAATGCGGAAAGGAATTCGCTCGGTCGGGCATCACGTCCGTTGCGACTCGCCGAATACGTGAACACCAGACGATCCGATGCGCGCGTGATGGCGACATAGGAAAGTCGAATCTCTTCGCTCCGCTCGTCCTCGGTCTTGGCGGAGAAGTGGGGGACGAGGCCGATTTCGGTACCGGCGATCACAACC
>JBEGQB010000175.1:0-4384 GCA_041181165.1 Actinomycetota bacterium | reverse complement strand
TACACGACGTGCACGCCGGCGCGCTCGAAGGCCTTGGCCCACGTGACGTTCACGGCTTCGTCGAAGCGCGCTTTCAACTCGACCAATACGGCGACCTGAACGCCGCGCTCGGCGGCGCGAATCAGATGCTGGGCGATCGGGCTGTCGCCGCTCGTGCGATAGAGCGTCATCTTGATGCTCTGCACCTTCGGATCGTCCGCCGCTTGCGCAAGGAACTCCTCCACCGAACTGGCGAATGATTCGTACGGGTGGTGCACGAGGAGCGCTCGTTCTCGAATCACCGAGAAGATCGATCGCTCGGCATCCTCGGCGGCGGCCAGTCGACCAGCGGTGACTGGTGGCCACGGGTCGTCTTTCAGTTCGGGTCGGTCGCACGCATGCACTTGCCAGAGGCACGTGAGATCGAGATGCCCACGCACCATCACGACGTCGACTGCCTCGAGATCGTGTTCGTCCACCAGGACCTCGAGCATCTGAGGCGACACACCATCTTCGACTTCCAGTCGAACCGCACGACCGAAGCGACGACGTCGGAGTTCCATCTCGACCGCCTGCAACAAGTCGTCGGCTTCTTCGTCCTCCACGGTGAGGTCGGCATTTCGAGTGACACGAAACGCCACCACGTCGACGATCTCCATGCCGGGGAACAAGGTGCCGAGGTGGGCCTCGATGACCTCCTCGACCCGGATGAATCGTCCGACACCGGGAAGGGCGATGAGTCGCGGAAAGACCGTCGGCACCTTCACCCGTGCGAATCGCTCGGCCCCCGACTTCGGATCCCGGACCATCACGGCCAAGCTGAGCGCCAGGTTCGAAACGTACGGGAAAGGATGAGCCGGATCGACGGCGAGTGGTGTGAGCACCGGAAACACCCGTTCTTCGTAGAAACGTGAACAGTGGTTTCGCTCGTCATCGGTCAGGTCGGACCACGAGCAGAGGTCGATCCCCTCTCGGGCGAGTTGAGGAACGAGCACATCGAGCAGGACGCGCTGCTGACGAATCGAGAGTTCACGAACTCGTTCGAGCACCGTGGCCAACTGCGCCGAGGGAACCATTCCGTCGGCCAAAGGAGTGGTGATGCCGGCGGCGACTTGATCCTTCATGGCCGCCACGCGCACCTGGAAGAACTCGTCCATGTTGGACGAGAAGATCGCGGCGAACTTCACGCGCTCGAGAAGCGGTATTCCCGGCTCGGTCGCCATCCGCAGGACGCGCTCGTTGAAATCGAGCCAACTCAACTCACGATTGATGAACCTCGGGTCCACGGATGGAGAGTAGACACCTGTCACGACGGGTCCTCGGGGTGGTTCACCGCGAATTCACGCGGGCTTCCTCAGGGATTCAGACGAGTTCTTCGTCGAACCCGAGATCCCACTCGACCGTGACGTTCTCCCGCTCGGCATCGCGCATGATGCGCTCGCGATTGCGCTTGAACTGCGGATCGCTGTACGGGAGCAGGACGAGGCGAGCCAGGGCCCGCGAACGGAACTCTTCGACGAGGGTGCGATCGCCGTAATTGCTCACGATGTCCCAGTGGGGAGCCACCGGTCCGAGGAACACCACGCGGACATGGGCCCGGGGGGGTTCATTCGTCACATGGAGATCGGACATTGCTACTCCTTCGTCTTTCGACTCGGTCGGGAGGTGATTCCGACGTCACCGCAGGTCATGAGCACGCTATCGGCGAACGAGCGATGTGAGAACTGCCACATAAGTCCTGTTCAGGCCGACCTGACTGGAACCCGACCTTGACCGATGCTTGACTGAGAACGGCTGGGAACTGCGCCAATGTTTCGATCGTCAGATCGATACGGAGGAGCCCCGGCTTCTCAGCGGGCGAAGCGGGCGGAAACCAACTTCGCACAAGGAGAGGGAATGAACCAGAACATCACACCGGACATGCTCGTCGACGAAGACTCGACGACTGGCTGGATGGCGCTCGGCGCATGTCGGGCGTATCCCCCCAACATGTTCTTCCCGAGCGACGGCGTCGGCGTCGATCGAGCTCGCAAGATTTGCGCAACCTGCCAGGTCACGTCGAAGTGCTTGGAGTACGCCCTCGAGAACCACATCGACCACGGTGTGTGGGGCGGATGTTCCGAGCGTGAGCGTCGGCGCATCAGCAAGCGCCGCCGACTCGGCGTGCGCGCGATCTGATCGACGGGCCAACCCGCCGGATCCGATTACTCGGTCTTGGCGTCGTCGTCCTTCGCGCCTTCGGACAAGCCCTTCTTGAACTCTTTTTGGGCCTGGCCGAGGTTGCGGGCCAACTTCGGGATTTGCGAACCACCGAAGAGGACCAACACCACGATGAGGACGACGATCACTTCCGGACCATCAAAAAAGCCTGCGAACATGGGGGCAGGCTAGCACCCTCATCTCGTTCGCCCCGATCGGGTGGCAAAGTGGTTCGGTGCTCGAATGCGTGGCCAACATCAGCGAAGGGCGCGATCCACGATTGCTGTCCGCCTTCGCTTCGGCCGCCGGCCCCGACCTGCTCGATCTCCACGCCGATGTCGACCACAACCGGAGCGTCTTCACGATGGTCGGCATCGAATCCGTCAGATCACTGGCCTCACAAGCCGTCTCCGATCTCGACGTTCATCGACACTCGGGAGTTCACCCTCGGCTCGGCGTGATCGACGTCGTACCCTTCGTTCCACTCTTCGGATCGACGATGCAAGACGCACTGATGGCACGCAACGACTTCGGGCAATGGATCGTCGACACTCATCGCGTACCGGTCTTCTTCTACGGACCGAAGCCTTCGATCGATCGTCAGTTACCTGACATCAGACGCGAGGCCTGGAAGACGATCGGTCCCGATCTCGGACCGAAGGCCCCGCATCCCACGGCCGGCGCGGTGTGCGTGGGAGCGCGATCCACGCTCATCGCTTACAACGTGTGGCTCGACTCACTGCTCGACGAATCGGACGCGCGTCGACTTCGTGACGCCGTGCGCGGTGACGGAATCCGCGTGCTGACACTCGTGATCGACGGTCGCACTCAGGTGAGCATGAATCTCATCGAACCGCATCGAATCGGGCCCGATGACGCGTATGCGCGCGTCGAATCGGTGGCCGGTCAGTTCGGTGCGGGGGTGGAACGCGCCGAACTGGTCGGGCTCATGGAGAACTCGGTGCTGGAGAAGATCCCGAAGGAGCGATGGCCACTCCTCGACGTCGATCAGGAGCGAACGATCGAAGCGCGACTCGCGCGCCGGTGATCAGGCAGTTGCCGTACGACGACCGGCCTGCGCACGTTGACGACGCAGACGACGGCGCTCTCGCTCGGAAAGCCCACCCCAGATTCCGAACTTCTCGCCGTTCACGAGGGCGTACTCGAGGCATTCACCTCGGACGACGCAACCACGGCAGACCTCTTTGGCCTCACGGGTGGAAGCGCCCCGCTCGGGGAAGAACAAGTCGGGGTCCACACCCAGACAGTTCGCGCTTTCCTGCCAGTTCTGTTCGTTCTCGTCCATTGGACTGCCTCGAGATCTCGACCAAGTGGCCGCTATGCCGGCACCCCCGGTACCGGAACTACATCGGTGTCATTCTTGCCCAGAAATCTGCACAGTGCAAGAGGAGATTGCGCGTATGCCCTGCTTGGCGAGTCGCGAGGGACGTCTGTCCCGACGCGTCAACCAGCGCGGAAGTAGGGGTTCGACGGTGGTTCACCGGCGCGCCAACGGGCCACCGAGTCACCGTCCGGGCCGTTCGCTCCACGGCCGAGGGCGATCACGGTGGCGTCCCGGTTGTTGCGGTACACGGCTTCCTCGTCGGTGGCCGATGGATCGACCCACACCGCCACGATCAGACACCATTTCCCCATGTCAGAAGGGGTGAAACGACTGGCGGCGTAGCTCGCCACTCCTTCGGCCACCCCGGCCTGAGCAGCTCCCCAGGTGAGCTTTGCGTGGAGGTCGTGGGCGATGGCGGCCTTGTTGACGAAGAGCGTCGGCGGTTCGCAGGGAACCCCGGGCTGATACACGCACAGGAAAGGCACATGACCGGTGCTCGGCGAAGCGAGCGCAGTACTGAATGCGGTCCCGACCGCGCCATCTCGAGGTCCGAGAATGGTGTTGATATGAGCGGCGTCGGGACCATTTCCAACGAACCCTTCGCCGATCTCCATGGTCATGCCCGGAACTTCTCCCCCGGCATACGCCCGTAGCGAGAGAGTTTGAGTTCGTCGGAGGAGTCGGTGCCCGGTTTGGTGTCGTAGGCGAGCAGGGCGACGTAGCGCGAATCAGTGCCGTGGATGGTGGTGACACGGTGCATGCTCCAGCGACCGTTGAAGAGCATGAGGGTGCCCGGGGTCATGGGCTCGGTCCGGACGAGTTGGGGGGCCCGGCCATCGAGGACGGCCGACACGGAGTCGA
>JBEGQB010000174.1:0-4407 GCA_041181165.1 Actinomycetota bacterium | reverse complement strand
GTGGCAAGGCCCAGCTGAGTGTGAATCTTTGGGCGGGCGTGATGACCAAGTTGCGCCCCGTTCTGAAGCGGAGCGGTGTGACGCTCGAAAACGGTGTCAAGGTACGCGTCTTCGGCAGCCTCGATTTTTATGCGCCTTTCGGCAAGCTCTCGTTGAACATGCGTGACATCGATCCACGTTTCACGCTCGGTGACATTGCACTGCAACGCGAGGACCTCATCAGACGACTTCGCGAGTCGGGGGATTTCGATCGCAATCGTCAGACGCTTCTGACTCCGGCTCCACTGCGGGTCGGTGTCGTGACGAGTGAGTCGAGTGCCGCTTGGGCCGACTTCCGACACGAGATCGAGCGAAGCGGACTTGGTTTTCATCTGCTGCTGGCCGATGTACGGGTGCAGGGTGAGTCCGCAGTGCGCGATATCACGTCGGCGATCCGGGCCCTCGAAGGTCGAAACGACATCGACGTCGTGGCCATCGTCCGGGGTGGCGGCAGTCGTGCCGAATTGGCGACTTTCGACGCCGAGGAGATCGCTCGAGCCATTGCGTCCTGCGCATTACCCGTCGTCACCGGAATCGGTCACGAGATCGATACGAGCGTAGCCGACGAAGTCGCATTCCAGAGGTTCAAGACACCCACTGCTTGCGCGGCCGGCCTCGTCGAGCGAGTGACATCGTTCGTGACGTCCATCGAGGAAGCGTGGGATTCGATCGCTCGATTGGCGAGTGATTTCCTCGGCGACTCCGACCACGATCTGAAAATCATGGCCAATCACATTGCGACTCGAACCCGTTCGGCGGTGACGAGAGCCGACGAAAGGCTGACTTTCCGTGCCAGCCGTCTTCGTTCCAGTGCGTCCAACTCGCTGAACGCGCGCGAAACCAGGGTAGCCACGGCACGCGATCGTCTCCGGCGGCGAGCTCCCCAACTTCTGTCGCAGTCGACGACACGCGTCGAGACCTTCGAGTCCAGAACTCGCCTGCTCGATCCCCGGCAACTGATGAAGCGTGGTTGGTCGGTCACTCGGCGGAGCGACGGGACGGTGGTCCGATCGATTGCCGACGTGAGCCCCACCGATGTTCTCGCCACTCAACTCGCCGATGGCTCGGTGACGAGCACGGTGAACGCGGTATCCGCCGATGAAGTCGGGAAGTAGGGTGAGGTCGTCATGAGCAAGAAGAATGATGAAACCTCGGAAATCGGATATTCAGAGGCAGTAGAGGAACTCGAAGCGATTCTGTCCGACCTCGAGGAATCCGATGTCGACGTCGATGTGCTGGCTGAAAAGGTGGCCAGAGCTTCGGAGCTGATCAGGGTGTGTCGTGAACGCATCTCCAACGCGAAGTTGCAGATCGACAAGGTCGTCGCTGGTCTCGAAGACTGATCCACCCGTAGCCTGATCACGTGAGCACGCCGCCGCCCTCGCTGTTGCGGCTCGCCGCTTTGGTCGAGGACCGACTTCGCAACGTTCTTGCCACGGAGTCTCAGCGATGGTCGGAGTTCGATTCCGATCTGAAGGCACCCGTCGGTGAAATCTCGAGATTGATCGATGCCGGCGGCAAACGCCTTCGTCCGGCGTTTTGTCACTGGGGTTATGTCGGCGCCGGTGGTCGTCCGGAAAGTCGTGAGGTCATCGACGCCGGAGCGGCCCTCGAGCTCCTCCACGCGTTCGCGCTCTTTCACGACGACATCATGGACGGATCATCCAGCCGCCGTGGTGAGCCGGTGACCCACGAAGTCTTCGCAGCTGACCACCGTGCCGAATCGCGAGCGGGGGAGTCGCGTCGGTACGGAGAAGGCATCGCCATACTCGTTGGTGATCTGGCCTTCGTGTACTCCGACCGCCTCCTCGATGGTATTTCTGCTCGGGCCCGCGACATTTGGCATGAATTGCGCATCGAACTGAACGTCGGTCAACTCCTCGACCTGATGGGCTCGGCTCACCTCGAGCGCCGCCGCTCGAAGGCCGAACGAATTTGTCGGTACAAGAGTGGGAAATACACGATCGAACGCCCGCTGCACCTCGGGGCGTTGATGGCGGCACCCGAGCGCGCTGACGAACTCGTACCGGCGCTGAGCGCTTATGGCCTTCCACTCGGTGATGCTTTCCAGATGCGGGACGACGTCATGGGTGCCTTCGGATCGACCGAACTGACCGGAAAACCGGTCGGTGATGATCTGCGAGAGGGAAAACCAACACCGCTTCTGGCACTTGCCATGGAGATGGCCGATGCTTCACGGCGCGCCACACTCGATCGAGTCGGACGAACGGTTCTCGACGACGACGGAGTTCGTGAAGTACAAGATGCGATCGTGGCCAGTGGGGCACTCGATGAAATGGAACGCATGATCGAACACCTGACCGCGCAAGCGGTCGATGCCCTGACTGATGCTCCCATCGAAGGAGAGGCAAAGACCGAACTCGTCCTGTTGGCCGACTACGTGAGTCGACGGCAGACGTGAAGCGCCGAGTACACGGGTGTGCGGGTCGTCGGTCAGGCCGTAAATTGGGCCTCATGCACAAGTTCGTCGGCGCCGCGGGGATGTTCGTGTTGTTGGCGACGTCGGCGTGTGGTGGCGGCGGCAACGGCGACTACGACACGCTCCCGCTGATCACAATGGCCACCGAACCCGCTCCGGTGATTGCGAGCACGACCACTCTTCCCGAGGCCGTCGACTACTACACGATTCAGCAGGGCGACACCCTGTTCGCGATTGCGGAGTCGTTCGGGGTGACACTCGAGGATCTCATCGCGTTCAACGGGATCACCGACCCAGATGCGATCGAAGCCGGGCAGAAACTGAAGGTCCCGCCGGTCGGAGCGTCGATTCCACCGGCTCCGACGACCACCATCGCGCAGACAACCACTCCTTGAATTCGTACACTGAGCGCATGACCGATGGCGCGAAGTTCTGGCCGAACCAGGATCACTGGTCGGTCAAGATTCCACTTCACACACCGCATCAGCGGATGAAAGTGCTCGCCGAGACCGGGTTCGTCGCCCTCAGCCCGATGCCCCTCGAGGTTCCGTCACGTGAGTGGGAGTCACTCGAATACATGGACTGGAAAAGTGGTGGCGATACGAACTTCGCGCCTCTCGCGTCGGCCGACGGTCAGCTCGACTGCCGGGGATTCTGGGACAAAGGCAAGACCGACAAAGACGCTCTCTGGACCTCGAATGCCGAGAAGGCACCGACTCTTCGCAAGTACGTCGATTCGGTGGGGGCCAACTTCGGTCGGGTGCGCATCATCAAACTCGAACCTCAGGACCGCGACACGGCGTTTCGTTCCATCCACCGTGACGACAACAATCGTTTCAATCCGGACAACGAAGGTTGGGTCGTGCGATCGTGGGTCGAACTCACAGATCAGCCCGACAGCTACATGCTTCTGATGGACAACGATGCCGATGGCCTTCCCGACCCGTCGACCGAGCGCCGGGTGCCGCTACCGCGAGGTGCTCGATTCGTCGTGGACACCCAGCGTTTGTGGCACGTCGTCGTGCATCCGCACAAGCACCCCCGTTACGCATTGATCACCAGTTTCGAGAGCGGTCCGGTGCTCGAACGCTGGATCGATTCGCAGTTGCCCGTTTCGGTCTGAGTATCAGCGACGACCACTGGCCGCGATCTCGGCGATGTCGCGCATGATCCGACCGATTTCGTAATCCTTGGGCGTGTAGACGGCCGTGACTCCAGCTTCCATGAGTCGCGGACGATCTTCCTCGGGGATGATTCCGCCGACGACGACCGGAATGCTCACACCAGCCGAACGCAGCTTTTCGAGTACCGAAGGGACGAGAGACAGGTGCGACCCGGAGAGAATCGACAGACCGATGACATCAGGGTCCTCGTCACGAGCACTGGCTGCGATCTGTTCTGGCGTCAGGCGAATGCCGGAATAGATGACTTCCATCCCGGCGTCGCGTGCGGCAACTGCGATCTGCTCGGCTCCGTTCGAGTGTCCGTCGAGGCCGGGCTTGGCGACGAGCAACTTGGGCGGACCGCCCGGAATCGTTCGCACGTAGTCCGCAACGGCCGCCAACTCCCCGGGTCGTTTGCCGACGGCAGCCGCCACACCCGTCGGCGCGCGGTATTCGCCGAAGACTTCGCGGAGCAGTCCGGCCCATTCCCCGGTGGTACCGCCAGCCTTGGCCAGAGCGATCGAGGGCTCCATGATGTTGTCACCCTCGACAGCCGCTCGGCGAAGTTCGGCGAGTGCCTTGTTCACCGCGGTGTTGTCGCGGGAAGCACGCCAGCGATTCACGTCATCGATGGTCTCTCGTTCGACGGCCGGGTCGACCTTGACGATCTTGCCCTCACCGCCGAGAGGCGAGCTCTCCGTCTCTCGGTAGCTGTTGACTCCGACGACCGTCTGCTCTCCGCTTTCGATTCGACGGGTGCGCTCG
>JBEGQB010000173.1:0-4441 GCA_041181165.1 Actinomycetota bacterium | reverse complement strand
ACGACCACGACATCGGCTCCGTGGCGCTTCGTGTACGCCACGTGTTCGGCCACGGCGCGAATGCGCTCAGGATCGGCTACCGACGTGCCGCCGAACTTCTGGACGATGAGTGTCACGGAAATCGCAGGCTACTAGCCTCTCCTCTCCGTGGGAACCGAAAAACGCCAGCGCAAGAAGTCGAACCGAGAGATAGGCCGTCAGATGCAGGCCCGCGCCGAGCAGCGCCGCAAGACGACCCGTCGTGGAATCACGATCGGCGGAATCGTCGTCGCGCTCATCGCACTCTTCTTCCTCATCGCAGTTCTCACCAAGGACGACTCGTCATCCACCACCACGACCGAACCAACCGAGAGCGTTCCGGCCACCGAAGTTCCGGCCACCGACGCACCGACGACCGAAGCACCTGACGCGAACTCGGGTGAGTTCCAATACGGATCCGGCGAATGTGCACCGGCCGAGGGAGCAGCCGAACAGAAGCAGAAGTTCGACGACGCTCCGCAGTTGTGCATCGACCCGGCCAAGACCTACACGGCCAGGGTCGTCACGAACAAGGGTGAATTCACCATCACCCTCGATCCGGCAAGAGCACCGGGCGCGGTCAACAGCTTCGTGAACCTCGCGCGCTTCAAGTACTTCGACGGCACCGAATGCCACCGGGCCATTCCGAACTTCGTGGTTCAGTGTGGTGATCCGACAGCCACCGGCTCGGGTGATCCCGGCTACGAGTTCGCCGACGAGCTCCCGGCCGAGGGCGAATACGAGATCGGTTCGATCGCCATGGCGAACTCCGGTCCCGATACGAACGGCAGTCAGTTCTTCGTGATCACTGGTTCCGACGGTGCCGGCCTTCCGCCGAAATACACCCTCTTCGGCAAGGTGACCGAGGGTCTCGACGTCGTGGCCGTTCTCGACTCACTTGGTAATCCTGATCCGGCGAGCAATGGAGTGCCACCCAAGGAGAAGATCGAGATCACTTCGGTGACGATCACCGAGGCCTGACCTCTTCAGCTCAGTCCGAACTCGGCGATATCGACCGGTCGTCGCTCGTCGATCGACCGGTGAGCGGCGGCGCCGACCACCACCGACCACAGTCCGTCACGAACATCGACCTCGGGCCCGGATCCCGTTCGCACCGCTTCGCAGAAACGCGCGACTTCGATGAAACTCGCCCCGAAGTGGAATCCGACGTGCTCGACCGAAGGATCGAGAGGAACTGGAATCGCTCTCACCGAACGATAGACGCGACGGCCGACATGGATCGACCCGTCACCGGGCACGTCGGCTTCGACCTTGCCGCGTGAACCGACGACTCTGATCTCCTGTTCCTGACGCGACGCCTCGGCGAACATGCACAAGTCGAGGCTCGCCCGTACTCCGTTCGCGTACTCGACGATCACGAATGCGTTGTCCAGGATGTCGGAGCGGCGTCCTTCGTACACCTCGTTGAGGTGATTCACGTCCTGACCACCGCTCGCCATCACCCTGATCGGGCGGTCGCCGATGATCAGATTCATCAGATCGAAGAAATGGCAGCACTTCTCCACGAGCGTGCCTCCGGTGTTGACGGAGAAGCGATTCCAGTTGTCGACCTTCACCAGGAACGGAAACCGATGCTCGCGAATCGAGACCATCTTGAGATCGCCCAGTTCACCCGAGCGAACCGTTTCGAGAAGTCCGGCCACCGGAGCCATGTAGCGGTACTCCAAACCGACCCACGTGATCGCCGATCGAGCATCCGCCAAGGTGATGACTCTTTTGCAATCGTCGACGGTGGTGCACAGAGGTTTCTCGACTAGTGCTGGAACTTCGGTGGCCAGAACGTCGGTCAGGACATCGACGTGAGTGTGATTCGGTGATGCGATGATCACGGCATCAACCAGCCCCGAATCAAGAAGTGAGCAGTGGTCGGTGAACTCGGCGACCGTCGGATGGTCCCCGCCGAGGTTGTCGCGTGCCCATCCGAGAGACGCGCCGTGCGGATCGCTCACCGCCGTGACGACGGCGCCTTCGAGCGCCTTCACATTGCGAATGTGTTCACAACCCATCATCCCGGTGCCGATCACACCGATGCGCACCGCACTCGTCATGGCGATCAGTTCGGCAACGCGCCGACGATCTCGTTCTGGCCGATCGATTCCCACCCGGCGGCGGTGTGGATCAGTGCCGATCCCGACGGCAAGAACGCCAACGGCACATTGGCCAATTTCTTGGCTCTCGCGTGACGATCGGGGCTGATCTGCTCGGACTGAGTCACCAATGCCATTCCGGACACGAGACCGAGGCCGAGAGCCAATGCGCCACCTCGAGGGTCGATCATCGGATCGCACAAAGCCGAGGCCGAGGCACCAGCCCCGACGATCACCCCTCCGGTATCGAGTACCTGCTTCAGCGCGTGCCAGATCGGGGTGTCCTTCACGACACTTCGCAAATGAATCGGGTTGTCCCCGACCAACCACACCGCTCGTGAAGAGCTGACGACAGCTGCCGCACCTTCGTCCATCGCCTCTGGTCGGCTCATCACCATCAGTACTTCGACATCGACTTCGAGACGCTCGGCCCACGACATCGCAGCGGCGATCAACACCTCCGGTCGTTCGAATGCGTCGGCAGTCGGAAGCACGGTGACGCGATCGGCCTTCACGTCGTTCAGAAGTCGTCGATCGAGTTCGTCGTGCAGAGTGAATGGCCCTCCACCTTGCAGAACCACGGTTCCGGTCATGACCCGACTGTACGACAACTCAAGTCGGCCGAAGTGCGGTCATTCGGACAGAAAACGTCCTTCGAGACGACGCCAGACATCAGGGACGACTCCGACCGAAGCGCAGTATTCGCGGATCGTCCCATGCTCTGCTCGTACGTCGGCCAGAAAACCCCGAATCGAGTCCGGATCAGCGGCATGAAAGACCGCCGGGATCTCGTTGTAGCTAGCAGCAAACTCCGGCGCGTGTCGCGTGATCCACTCGCGTGTGCGAACTCCGGCTTCCTCACTCAGAGCGAAATCGGCCGCGACGACGTCGTCATCCACACCCAGTCCCGATAGCAACAGAGCCGCCAGCAGTCCGGTGCGGTCCTTGCCAGCCGCGCAGTGGAACACTGCGACTCCCGTTTCCTCCCGACTCAGGAGGTCGAGCGCCCGGGCGAGCCGCTCACCACCTTCGGCCAACATCAGTTGGTACTTGAGACGGAGGAATCCGGCGGGATCTCCCGACCAATCGCGTGCGTCCCCCATGTCCCATGTCTGGTCGATCACGGACAAGTGATGGAAATCGACGTCGTGGCGATCCACTGGGTAACGACCGCGCTCTTCGATCTCGGCTCCAGTGCGCAGATCGATCACCGTTCGTAGTCCAAGACCGCGAACCACCTCCAGGTCGTCTTTCGACATGCGGTAGAGACCATCCGCCCGAAAGATTGTTCGCCAGCGGGTCGAGCGGCCCGACGACGTCGGATATCCGCCGAGATCACGGAAGTTCTGAACGTTACGAAGCGAGATCCACCGATCGGGGTGGCGCACCTGGGCATCGATCGAGGGCATCCCCCGCAAGGTAGTGCTCCCTTGCCCACTGCACATTGCCCGAGTTACTCGGTGGTAACTAGGGTTCGCCTGTCCATCAGCACGAGACGGGAATCAACATGGCCATCAACAAAGTCGGAATCGTCGGATCCGGAATCATGGGATCGGGGCTGGCCGAAGTCGCCGCTCGCGCCGGGATGTCGGTGGTCGTACGGTCACGTTCGCAAGCCACGGCGGACGCCATGGTCGCCGGCGTGACCAAGGGTCTGGCCAAGCAGGTGGAGAAAGGTCGGGCAACCGAGGAAGAAGCCAAGGCGATCGTCGGTCGTATCACCGCGGTTTCCGATCTCGCAGCTCTTTCCGATTGTGATCTCGTCATCGAAAGCGTCGTCGAAGATCTCGACACCAAGAAGGCGCTCTTCGCCGAAATCGACGGAGTCGTCAAAGCAGGTGCGATCATCGCCACCAACACCTCGACTCTTCCGGTGATCGAGTTGGCCATGGTGACCAAGCGTCCCGAATCGGTGTGTGGAATCCATTTCTTCAACCCCGCCACCGCCATGCCACTCGTCGAAATCGTTCGGCCTCTGAGTGCATCGGATGCGACCATCGATGCGGCCACCGCCTTTGCCACCGCGTGTGGCAAGCAGCCCGTCCAGGTGAAGGACCGCGCGGGTTTCATCGTGAACGCGCTTCTCTTCCCGTACCTCAACAACGCCATCCGCATGCTCGAGCAGGGCACGGCCAACATGGCCGACATCGACACGGCGATGAAGGGCGGATGCAATTTCCCGATGGGTCCCTTCGCGCTTCTCGATCTGGTCGGTCTGGACACCTCGCTCGCCATCCTCGATGCGCTCTACGCCGAGTTCCGTGATCCCAACTACGCCGCCATGCCCACACTGCGACGTATGGTTGCGGCCGGCA
>JBEGQB010000172.1:0-4443 GCA_041181165.1 Actinomycetota bacterium | reverse complement strand
TGAGCAATCGACGTTCGTTCCACGCCTTGTCGGCGGTGTCGACGACATGCACCACGACCCCTGATCGGACCAGATGGTCGTTGTCGCCGCGCGCGGCGAGCAATTCGATCGTGGCGTAGCGACCTCCGCCGAGATTCACGGTCGCGAGACGCGGCAACGCGGAGTCGGCCAACGAATCCGACGACGCGATGCGCACCGCGTCGGTCCATTCGCCGACCGGCCGAGCGGACCAATCGATCTCGATGACTTCGTCGCTGCTCAGCCAGCCCGAGGCCAACTGATTCACGGCGAGCACCCCCGGCGCATGACGTCGATCAGGATCGACTCGGCGCGGGGCATCGGACGCGCTCATGAGGTCGTACGGGTTGTCGTAGAGATGGCGGTCCGCCGAGGCGCCTTCGCTCGTCGAACTGTGCGACCAACCGAGGGCATGACCCAATTCGTGCTCGACGAGATCGAGTGGAGGTGAACCCTCCCAGCCCGGCAGGAAATCCGTGGCACCGACGAAGACGGCCCGCCCCGACTGTGTTACGGGGCATGGTTGAGCGCACAGTTCACCGACGCGTCCCCAACCACCGGGACCATCGGGACGCAAGGGTGCTGTCGCGATCACCAGAACACCCGAGCTCGAAGGCGTGGCAGCTTCGATGGCGCGGTCGACACAATCCTGCATCGTGTCCGAGGTGCCGATCTGCACATCCAAACCCGCCACGAATTCGGGGATGTATTCACCTTGCGACCAACGGTCGAAATAGTCCGCGACCGGGGCCAGCCAACCCACGAGCTCTTCCGCGGTCGAGCCCAGTCGAACGGTGTCGGGCGCGACATCGGGATCGGTCGAGCCCGGAGGGACGTTGCAACGCACGACCTCCCAGACATCCGCGCCGCGACCGAGAGATCCCCATTCCTGAGTCGGACCGATCGACTCCGAGATGCTCGGCGAGTCGACGAAGGGTTTCTCGGGTGAGCCACAACCGACCACTGACGTGAGGCCAGCGGCCACGAGCACGGACACTTTCCTCTTCACCGGACGAGACCGTAGCCTTGCGCCGTGGCGCAGGAGATTCTCTTCGATCGCAAGATGTCCGATGCCGAGGGCCTGATGTGGCGCCTCGAAAAGGATCCGTACCTCTCCTCCACCTTCGCCAATCTGTCGGTTCTCGACCGCTCACCCGATTTCGATCGGCTACGACGACGAATGGAGCGGGCGAGCATCGCGATTCCGCGCCTGCGCCAGCGTGTGCAGTCGTCCCCGGCGAACATCACTCCCCCGATCTGGATCGACGACCCGGATTTCGACATCGACTACCACGTCCGCCGGGTGGCACTTCCGGCCCCGGGCACGATGCGTCAGATGCTCGATCTCGCCACGCTGATCGTCAACGATCCCTTCGATCGAACCCGCCCACTCTGGCAGTTCGTCGTGATCGAGAACCTCGAAGATGGACGCGCAGTTCTCGTGGAGAAGTTGCATCACACCATCGCCGATGGCGAAGGCAGCGTTCAGTTGTCCCTGCAGTTCTTCGACTTCGAACGCGATGCACCCGAGCCACCGGCTCTCGAGTTCGACACCAGTAACTCCGAACTTGAAATGTCGACGCTCCACAACGACCTGTGGCGCGATCTCGTTTCGGGTTCGCTGAAGATCCCCCTCACCATGGTTCGTCAGATCCGCGAACTCATCGCCGACCCTTCGCTGATTCCGAGCCATGGTGCCTCGACTCTCGAGGTGTTGCGAACGGGCTTGGGTCAACTCACCGATGTCGATCCGGCGCGCTCCCCCCTGTGGCGAGAACGATCCGTACGTCGTCGACTCGAGGTTCTGAGAGCTCCGTTCGTCGACGTGCGTGACGCCGCCCGCCGACTCGGAGGGACGCTCAACACCGCTCTGCTCACCGCATCGAGTGAAGCCTCCGGTCGGTATCACCGTGAGCTCGGCCAGCCGATCGACGAGCTTCGAGCCTCGATGGCGATTTCGACCCGCAAGACCAATCCGGCCGACGGCACGTCGGCCAATGCGTTCTCACTCGCCCGCATGCTCGTGCCCACCTCCGAGATGCCACTCGTGGAACGTTTCGAACGGATTCGCCGGATCACCGAAGAAGCTGCCGGGACCTCGGCCGGGGCCCTCGGGGCGGTGGCCAGCCTGGCCAGCAACTTGCCGACGGCGATCCTGACCCGCGTGGCACGCATGCAATCCCAGACGGTCGACTTCGCCACATCGAACGTGAAGGGCACCCCGTTGCCGGTTTATGTCGCCGGTTCGGAGATTCTCCACAACTTCCCCATCGGACCGCTCGGAGGAGTCGCATTCAACCTGACTCTGCTCTCGCACGTGGGGAGCCTCGACATGGGTCTCAATATCGACCCGGCGTCGATATCCGAGCCGGATCTGCTGCGCGAATGCCTCCAGGCGGCATTCGGCGAACTCGCGAAAGCTACGCCCGTGAAGAAGTCAAGAGGTTCCGGACGTCGAGCAGCAAATCGCTGACTTCGCCGGACGAAACGAGTTCACGCTTGACCATCTGCGAAAGAGCTCGGTCGATGAGCACGAGAGCCTCGGCCACGACGTCCTGAGACGCTTCTTCGATCAACATCGGTTCCACAACCTGGGTGCTCGTCATCGCTGTCTCCTGAATGCTCACTCGGTCTGCGGACGACCGGATCACCTTCCCCCGAAGGTAACGCACGCAATCGTCGCGCACGTGCATCGTAATGGGGTGGATCACCGAAGAATCGGCGGGTGACGAGGCACCGGACACACCAAATCCTCGGCCGCGATGAGGGAATCGAGCGTCCTCGGTGGATCCGATCACCAGCGAATACGCTCTCGGCGTGGACTTCTCCGGAGCGCGTGTCGTGGTCACTGGGGCGGCCGGTGGAATCGGTGCTGCTCTGGCCCGCCGATTCCACGGTCTTGGCTCCCGAGTGGTCCTGACCGATCTCCATGAGGGCGGAGTCACGCGCATCGCGGCCGAACTCGACGCACTCCGGCCTGGTTCCGCTTTCGCCGTGGCGGCCGACATCGGCACTGAGAACGGCAACCACCAACTCATCGATGCCGCACGGGGCTTTCTCGGGGGTATCGATCTCTTCTTTGCCAACGCTGGCGTCGGCACCGGCGGTTTCGTCGAATCCACGACCGAATCCGAATGGGCGTTGGCCTTCGACGTGAACATTCATGCGCATCGATGGGCGGCCAAGTTCCTTCTTCCGGAATGGCTCGAACGAGGCTCGGGTTACTTCTGTTCCACTGCCTCGGCCGCCGGCATTCTCAGCCAGATCGGATCCGCCCCGTATTCGGTGACCAAACACGCTGCCGTGGCCTTCGCCGAGTGGATGTCGATTTCCTACGGCGATCGAGGCATCAAGGTCAGCTGTCTCTGCCCACAGGGTGTCAATACCAACATGTTGAACGGCGGCGAACTCGGTGAGAACGGCGCCACCAATGTGGTGCGCGCCGCCGGCGACGTCCTCGAGCCCGAGTACGTCGCGGAAATCGTGTCGCAAGCCATCGTGGCGGAGCGATTTCTGATCCTTCCCCACCCGCAGGTCGCCGACTTCGAACAGCGCAAGGCGGCCGATCGTGATCGCTGGCTGGCCGGCATGCGCAAGCTCCAAGCTCGCGTGCTGGGCGAACTCTGATCCGATGCCCCCCAAACCCACTCCCGAACAGTGCGAGGTTCTGCGCCGCATCGGATTGCGCCCGGGTGAAGCAGTGCGCTTCCGACGGGCCGACCGCGGTCGTTGGCAGGAAGGTCACATCTCGTGGGTCGAGCGCGACGGAAGCATCACGGTTCATGACTCTCACGGCGCGGCCCGGTCACTGAGAGCAGACCGACTCGAAGTGAAGCGACCCGGCAAGCGCGGACGCGACCGTTGGTGCCCAGTCGCCGAGGTGGCCATCACCTGGGAGCAGTTGACGCTGTTCTGACCGACTACGGTCGGCGGCATGGGAGTACGTCTCGAACCTGCCGACGAATACATGCACGAACTCGGACCCGAGTCCAATTTCAACGAGAGCATGTACATCAACTGCTTCGATCCGGTCCACCAAGTGGGTGGCTGGTTCCGCATGGGGAATCGGGCCAACGAGGGCTACGCCGAGATGACGGTGTGCATCTACCTCCCCGATGGTTCGGTCGGTTTCATGTTCAAGCGACCACAGATCGACAACAACGATCGTCTCGATGCCGCCGGCCTCACCTGGACGATGGTGAAGCCATTCGAGGAACTGCGCATCGACTACACCGGCAAAGTCGTCGTGTTGTCCGAACCCGAGCAGATGGTCGATCCGAAGTCGGCGTTCACGAACAACCCGTACAGCGAGTGCGAGGTTCACATCACCTTCAGTGGACAGGGTCGCTCGAGCATGTTCGGCGGCGAACCGGATACGCCGCACGAAGCACCCGGCGAAGAATTCGCCAAGGGACACTACGAACA
>JBEGQB010000171.1:0-4481 GCA_041181165.1 Actinomycetota bacterium | reverse complement strand
TGATCCGCGATTGCAGCTCATCGACCTCCAGTACCACGACATCGACACGAATCGCGGAATCTTCTACAAGCTTCAGTCGAAGGGGATGGTCGAGCGTCTGTGTTCCGATTCGGACATCGAGTCGGCTATGAGTGAACCGCCCCAGAACACCCGGGCCCGACTCCGGGGTGAATTCATCCGAGCGGCCAAGGAGAAGCGGCGCGACTACACGGTGGATTGGGTTCATCTGAAGTTGAACGATCAGGCACAGCGAACCGTTCTGTGCAAGGACCCCTTTCGGAGTCGTGACGAGCGGGTCGAAAAGCTGATCGCTTCCCTCTGACCGCATCCGGACTCTTTCAACCAGTACCGTGACTCGGGTGACAGAAGGAATCCCCAGCGCCGACGATCCGACTCCGGTCGGTGGAGCCGCTGTCGAAGAACTCGATCGTGATCTTCGTGGTCTGCGTCGACGTCGAGAGAAAGAACTGTCCCGGACCGTCTGGGAGTGGGCGGTCGTCGTAGTGGTGGCGGTCGGTGCGGCGCTCCTGATACGCGTCTTTCTCTTCCAGCAGTACTACATCGACGGGCCGAGCATGGAGGCGACCCTCCAACCGAGCGACCGGGTGCTCGTCAACAAGCTCTCGTACCGACTCCACGACGTCAACCGCGGTGATGTGGTCGTGTTCGATCGTGTCACCTCTCCCGACAAGCACGACGATCTGATCAAGCGCGTGATCGCCCTGCCGGGGGAGCGGCTCGAAGTGAGGTCGTGTGTCATCTACATCGATGGCGTGCGACTCGAGGAGCCCTATCTGTCCGACGAATTGCTCTCCCAGCCCGATCCTGAATCGCAGTGCGGCGTGCACACCGACCTCATTCCGACCGTGGTGCCGGAGGGCATGGTTTTCGTCATGGGCGACAACCGACCTCAGAGCTTCGACAGCCGCGACTTCGGACCGATCGACATCGACAAGATTCGTGGCCGTGCATTCACGGTGATCTGGCCGTTGTCGAGCATGTCGTTCCTCTGAACGTCAGTCGAGAGCGTGAATTGCGCTCATCATTCGATCGGTCCAGTCACTGAAGACGCCGTCGAGCCCCATGCGCAAGGACTGTTCGAGGACGTAGTCGTGCTGCATGTCCCACCCGAGGGCCATTCGCTCGAAACGGTGGAAGAGGGTCACGAGTCCGCCGTTCCAGTCGGTGTGATGAAGGTTGACGGCATCGATCGACATTTCTCTCAGTAGTGCTGCCCGACGCTCCGGACCCTCCTTCATTCGGGCGAGGCGCGTCGAGTCGACCAACTTCGCATGAGTCAGCGCACGCCAACCGGCCACCGTTTGCCAGTCGTAGTGGCAGACCCAGGTTCGTGACTCGAGTTCGGGATCGGCCTCACGCAACTCGCGCAGAAAAGGCAGAAACGCGGAACGATCCTTGATGTCGACGCTCAGTTGATACGACGAACCGATCCGATCGACGAATTCGCTCACCGACGGAATATGCGTCGGCAACGAGACCCGGGGAACCTCGGAAATCGGAAGTTTTCGGCCTCGAATCTTGACGATTCCGTCGTGGTCCAGAACGGCTGCGCCGTCGGCGGTCACCCAGACATCGCTCTCGAGACCGGTCGCGCCCAGCCGCAGGGCCAGAGCGAAGGCTTCGAGTGTGTTCTCCTGGGCGTGAGCGCGTGCCCCCCGGTGGGCGAAACCGATGGGGGGATCGATCAGCGATTCGAGGCGCTGTTGCACGACTTCATGTTGCCAGACGGCCCGATCGACCGACCCGACGAGTGCGCCGAAACCTAGACTCGAGTCGTGTTCAACCTGTCCGGTAGCGAGATCGTGGTCATCTTGCTGCTGGCTCTGATCGTGCTCGGACCCGAAAAGCTTCCGGAGGCGATCCGGCGTTTCGGACGCGTCTACGGCGAGCTCAAACGGATGAGTCGTGGATTCCAGACCGACATCAAGTCGGCCTTCGAGGATCCAGTGCGTGAACTCAAAGAGACGGCACAACTCACCAAAGAGGCCGTCACCAAGGCGTTCGACGGCGAGGCCGTGCCGCCCGAGAAACCTCGCACCTCATCGGAGGCCGTCGACTCGGCGGAGCCCAGGGAGCCGTCTCCGTGAAGATCCGTCTGCCCAAGTTCCGCCGGGTCGAGAAATCCGGCGATTCCGAAATGACGCTCACGGAGCACTTGGCCGAACTTCGTAATCGTTTGATCAAGTCCGTTCTGGCGGTTGCGGTCGGCGTGATCGGCATTCTGATCTTCTACGAGCCGGTCCTCGACTTCCTTCGTCAGCCCTATGACCGCCTCTGCGAACGTCGTCCCGACCTCGTCTCGAATTGCGATCTCTATTCGCTCGGACCTCTGGACGGCTTCAATACCCGTCTGCGTATCTCGTTGTACGGCGGTCTAGTGCTCGCGCTGCCCTTCGTTCTCTGGCAGATCTGGCGCTTCGTGGTTCCCGCCTTGCATTCCAAGGAAAAGCGCTACGCAATCCCGTTCATCTTTTCGTCGGTGCTTCTTTTCGTCGTCGGCGGATTCCTCGCCTACGTGACCCTCGACAAGGGCCTCGAGTATCTCGTGTCGTGGTCGGGCAGCGACGTCCAGCAGGCATTCCAGATCTCCAAGTACACGAGCCTCGTGGCCTTGATGATCGCGGCGTTCGGGGTGGGTTTCGAGTTCCCGGTCCTGCTCGTCTTCTTGCAATTGGTCGGCGTGTTGAAGCCGCGCCAGCTCGTCGAGGGTTGGCGGGTGGCGATCATCGTGATCGTCGTTCTCGCGGCTGTCATCACGCCGTCGGGCGATCCGATCACCCTCCTCGCCCTGTCGCTTCCACTCGTCCTGTTGTATTTCCTGGCGATCGGTTTGGCATACCTGATCATCCGGCGGCGTCCGGCCCGAGTCTGACCGACATGGCCCGTCCTGACCGGGGCCAGCTCACGGCTCGGTACACGTTCCCTCTCGATCGCTTCCAGATCGAGGCACTCGATTTCATCGATGCCGGGGAGTCGGTGGTCGTCGCCGCACCCACCGGGAGTGGAAAGACAGTGGTGGCCGAATACGGAATCGCAGCGGCGATCGCCGACGGGCGACGGGCCTTCTACACGGCTCCGATCAAGGCGCTGTCGAACCAGAAGTTCGTCGATCTCGTGGCGGTACACGGCAAGGAGCGCGTCGGCTTGCTGACCGGTGACAACTCGATCAACCCCGAGGCGCCCGTCGTGGTCATGACCACCGAGGTGCTTCGCAACATGATCTACGCACGCAGTGCCGCTTTGGCCGACCTGAAGGTCGTGGTCCTGGACGAAGTTCACTTCATTCAGGATGCGTATCGGGGTCCTGTGTGGGAGGAGGTCATCATCCATCTCCCTCGACATGTCCAACTCGTGTGTCTGTCGGCAACGGTTTCCAACACGGTCGAAGTGTCGGAGTGGATGACGACCGTTCGTGGAACGACCCGTCCGGTCGTGGAGGACAAGCGCCCGGTCGAACTCGAATGTCTGTACATGGTGGGTGACAAATCGACTGAACGCGAGCATCTCCTGCCGCTTCTGATCGGTGGTCGTCCCAATCAGGAGGTCGGACGATTGATGGATCAGGGCGCGCGGCCCGGTCGCCGGGGTTCGTATCGCCCCAAGGCTCGGCGATCCTTTTTCACTCCCTCTCGAGTGGATGTAGTGGAGCGCCTCCGGGAGGAAGATCTTCTGCCGGCCATCTATTTCATCTTCAGTCGCAACGCGTGCGACGAGGCGGCCCGATCGTGCGCCCGGCAGAACATCAGACTCACCACACCTGACGAGCGTCGGCGAATCTCACAGATCGTCCACGATCGACTCGATGGGATCGACGAAGACGATCTCGACGTCCTGGGATACGCCGAGTTCGTCGCGCAGCTCGAAGCCGGAATCGCGAGTCATCACGCCGGAATGGTTCCGCCGTTCAAGGAGACCGTCGAGGCTTGCTTCGTCGAGGGACTGGTCAAGGTCGTCTTCGCGACCGAGACGCTGGCGGTGGGAATCAACATGCCGGCCCGATCGGTGGTCGTGGAGAAGTTGTCGAAGTTCACCGGCGAACATCACGAATTCCTGTCGGCGGGAGAATTCACGCAGCTCACGGGTCGAGCGGGTCGTCGTGGACTGGACCCGAAAGGTCATGCCGTCGTCCTCTGGAGCCCGTTCGTCTCGTTCGATCAGGTCGCCGGATTGGCAGCGAGTCGTTCGTTCCGGCTCACGTCGTCGTTCCGACCGACGTACAACATGGCAGTGAATCTCGTTCGTTCTTACTCGAGCGAGGAAGCACGGCATCTCTTGAATCTCTCTCTCGCCCAGTATCAGGCGGATCGCGACGTCGTACGGCTCGAAGCCCGACTGGAGTCTCGGCTCCAGCGGCTCGACGAACTACGCGAGGAAGCCGAGAGCCCGTTCGGAGACATCTACGACTATCGGAGTCGCCTCGAGGGTGCGCCCAAAGGTCGAAGCGAGAGCGCGGTCGAGCA
>JBEGQB010000170.1:0-4490 GCA_041181165.1 Actinomycetota bacterium | reverse complement strand
CGACGCAGTCATGAGCGCACGCGAACGCGCCAACGAAACCGGTATGGCCTTCTGCCACCCGTACGACGACCCGGTCGTGGTGGCCGGACAGGCAACCCTCGGACTCGAACTCATCGAGGACATCCCCGATCTGAAGCGGGTGATCATCCCGCTCGGCGGAGGCGGACTCACCGCCGGGGTTGCGCTGGCCGTTAAGCGCCACGACCCATCGATCCACGTGATCGGTGTTCAGGTGGAAGCGTGCGCGCCGTACGCAAACTCTCAACCGCCGTCTGGTCCGGTGATCACCCTCGCCGACGGCATCGCAGTGAAACGTCCCGGCGACGTGACGCGCCCGCTCATCGAGAAGTGGGTCGACGACATCGTCGTCGTCGACGAAGATGCAGTCGCCGACGCAATGGTCCTCCTCATGGAGCGATCGAAGCTCTATGTCGAAGGCGCCGGAGCCGTGGGAGTCTCGGCGCTGATGAGCGAACGGGTGACGCCTGATCGCTCCGGCTCGACATGCGTCGTCCTATCGGGTGGCAACGTCGATCTCGGTGTGGTGCCCGGGTTGATCAGACGGCACGAGACACAAGCCGGTCGACGACTCATCGTCTTCGTGCGGGTGAGCGACCGACCCGGTGGCCTGGCGCAACTACTCGCGATCTTCGCCGAACAAGGCGCGAGCGTGATCGACATCGAGCACGTGCGAGAAGGCGTCGACCTTCACGTGCGGGAAACCGGCGTGAATGCGGTACTCGAGGTACGCGGCCCCGATCACGCGGCGCTCGTGGTGGAAGCAGTGCGCCGAGCCGGCTACGACGTCAGTCAGTGACGAAGCCCTTCCACGAGCGCATGTAGCGCACGAAACCCTCCGACAATCCTTCGGCCATGAGAATCTCCGGGGTGACCGGAAGATCACGCATGGTGAAAGCCGAATCGGCCATGGCGAGACGCGGAAAATCGTGATGAAGAATCGCTCCCCGTCCGATCACGGCCATGTCGGCGCCGGCATCGATGGCCCGCTGCGCGTCGGCCGCGGAATACAACTTGCCGGCCACCGCGAGCCGAGTCGAACCCCGCTCGAGGCTCGCGAAGACGTCCACGAGTCGTCGCCCGACGAAATCGGGATCGGCCGCCTCCTTGAAGACGTCCCAGAGCGACATGTCGATGAAGTCGACGCCCTTGGCCACGAGCCAACCGAACACCTCGACGATTTCTCCGGTCCGCATCCCGAAGCGTTCGGGCGAAAGACGTACCGACAAGTTGAAGTCGGTCCCACACCGCTCCCGTATTCCGTCGACGATCTGCAGCAGGAGTCGGGCACGGTTGGCGAGTGAACCACCGTAGAGGTCGGTGCGTCGGTTGAGTTCGGGTGACAAGTACTGACAGATCATGTAGTCGTGGGCGCCGTGCAATTCGACACCGTCGAATCCAGCACGCTTCGATCGTTCGGCGGCGGCGACGAAATCCTCGACCAGCTTTTCGGTCTCGGACGTGGAAAGCGCCCGGGCACCGGTTTCCGGATCGTCCGACGGACACAGCGGCGCCTCACCGATCAGATCCTTCGGTGAACGATGACCCGCATGATGGAGCTGTACAACCGCCAGGCTCGAGTGCGATTTGATGGAGGTTGCCAATCCGGTGAGCCCGGGCAGGTGCTCGTCGCCGAATACTCCCAATTGGCCGGGGAATCCCTGACCGGCTCGCTGCACGTGAGCGGCGCACGTCATGGTGAGCCCGAAACCACCTTGGGCTCGCATCACCAGCCAATGCTTCTCTTCCTCCGACAGGGTTCCATCGGGGTGACTCTGCATGTTGGTGAGTGGCGCGAGCATGAATCGATTGCTCATGCTCGGACCATGACTGAAGGTCACTGTGTCGGCGAACGAACTCACCTCGACATCTTTCCACCAACGACCCTGACAGAATGATTCCGTGGGTTCCCCGCTGGTACTGATCGTTGGCCGTGAGATCACTCAGGCCACAGGTGTCCGAGGTGAAGCCTTCGGCGCCGGACGCAAGTACTCACAGGCCATCCAACGAGCGGGAGGCGTACCGCTGATCCTGCCACCACTCGAGTTGTCACCCGATCGCATCGACGCGGTCATCGCCAAGATCGACGCCGTGGTCCTCCACGGAGGAGGCGACATCGATCCTCACCGTTACGGACAAGAGCCCCGGACCGACGAGTTGTACGGCATCAACGAGCGCCACGACTCATCGGAGCTCGCCGTCGTGCACGCCACACTGACCGCCGACCGACCATTGCTCGCGATCTGTCGTGGTCATCAGATCCTGAACGTCGCGCTCGGTGGAACTCTGATCCAGCACATCGGACTCCCCGGGCATCGCGAAGAGTTCCACTCCGTCGAACTCGAGGACGGGAGTCGCGTCGCCGAGGCGATGCGGACCGCCTCACCGACCCGATGTCATTCGTTCCATCACCAGGCGATCGACCGACTCGGCGCTGGTCTGCGAGTGGTCGGTCGACACCACGACGGAACGATCGAGGCCGTGGAGATGGACAGCCGACTATGGGTCCTCGGTGTGCAATGGCACCCCGAGGACAACGCCGAGACCGAATCGGATCAGCAAGGCCTGTTCGACCAGCTGATCGCCCGCTGCTAAATCAGGAGTGAGCCGGACAGATCGGCTTGAAGTGGCACCAGTCGCACAATTTGGTGACGTTGCATTCGAACGAACCTTTGGCGCACGCGTCGTCGATGGCTTCTTTGGTCTCGACGATGACGCCACGGGCGATGGCCAGTTTGACGGGAGTGACCGTGATCTCGTGAGCGGCACCCAACTTCAGGTAGAGCAACTGGACGCGCGAAGTTTCTTCCTGATCGGCGGCTTCGAGCATCAGTGCGTAGGCCATGAGTTGGAAGAACTTGTCGTCCTCGGACTTGAAGCGCGGGTTCGGGGGATTTCCGGTCTTGTAGTCGCCGATGACGACCTTGCCATCGGCATCGAAGATGAAGCGATCGATGAAGCCCTTCATCGCCACGCCGTCGACCTCGGCCAGGACTTCGTGCTCCATCCCGTCGATCTCGGTTCGTTGCGGATCTTCGACCTGCCACAGATTGGCGATGCACTCGAAGGCGGCCTTCTTGAAGTCGGTGATGGATCCCAGGGGCTTCAGCAAGCCCGTGACCTGCTCCTCCCAGCCGCTCTCACGCCAACGCGCCGTGGCCAATGCACGTGCGGTCTCGAGAGTCCGGTCGTCGGCATCGACTTGGTAGAAGTGCTCGAGGACTTCGTGCACGAAGGTTCCGAGATGGGTGTGCCACGTCGGGGGCTCCTTCAGACCGTCGATGCGCGAGAACTTGAACTTCTGTGGACACTCGCGATAGGTGCCGATCGATGACGGTGACAGATAGGCCGGCGGCGTGAACACGCCCTCATTCTGACACGGGGGTGTGGCAGGACGACGCGATCAGCGCAACAGAGCGTCGCGAGTCGCGTCGATCAGCCAACCCGGGAACACGCCCGCAAAGAGAGTGAACAATGCGCCCAGCGCCACGACCACACCAGCGCCGAGCGGTACCCGCACTTCTTCGCGCGACTCGTCACCGGCCTCGGCATCGGCCAACCACATGCTGATCATGATCCGCAGATACAGGACCGCGGCGATGACCGACGCGACCATGGCCACGATCGCCACCGCGTAACTCTCGCTGTCGGCGGCAGCTTTGATCACGCTGAACTTGGCGATGAATCCGGAGGTGACCGGCATACCCGCTTGTGCCAGAAGGAAGACCGTCATGGCGAGGGACAGAACCGGCCGAGTTCGACCGAGCCCGCGGAATGCTCCGAGATCCGAATTGGCGTCACCGGTTCGAGTCACGAGAGTGACCACCGTGAAGGAGCCGATCACCAGAACGCCGTACAGGACGAGATACAGCAGCGACGATGCAACACCATCGGAGTTTCCGTGCCCGGCCGCCTCGACTCCGATGAGGATGAAGCCAGCATGACTGATCGACGAATACGCGAGCATGCGCTTCACATCCGTCTGAACCACGGCGAGCACCGAGCCGATCACCACGGAGGCGATGGCGAGCACCCAGACGACCGGACGCCAGTCGTCGGCTCGATTACCGAGCGCGACGACGAGCACTCGCAACATGGCGGCGAAGGCGGCGAGCTTGCCGACCGACGCCATGAACGAGGTGACCGGGGTCGGCGCACCTTGATAAACGTCGGGTGTCCAGAAGTGGAAAGGCGCGGCCGCGACCTTGAAGCCGAGACCGACCAGCAGAAGGGCCACACCGGCGAGGAGCATCGCGTCGTCATTGCCGGTGAGGACACCACCGGCGAACGCCTCTCCCATACCGGCGATGTTGGTCGTGCCGGACGCGCCGTACAGGAGCGCGATGCCATAGAGGAAGAAGGCCGACGCGAAACCACCGAGGACGAAGTACTTGAGGCCGCTCTCCTGGCTCTCCACTCGGCGTCGGTGGCTGGCCGCGAGCACGTACAGCGCGATCGAGAGTGTCTCGAGA
>JBEGQB010000169.1:0-4500 GCA_041181165.1 Actinomycetota bacterium | reverse complement strand
CGAACCGGCGAGTCGTCCACTCGACATACCGCTATCCGTTCACCATCGGGACTCCACCAGTAACCGCGGTACCGGCCCATCTCCTCGGCGGCGATGAAGTCCGCCGAACCCCAAGTGACGTCGTCCGGGTCTCCGAACGATCCGGGCCCGGCGATCTCATCGGAAACACCGTCGAGGTCGGCGACGCGGAGCGATGCGCCGCTCACGTACGCGATGCGACGCGCCGTGGGATCAGGGCGCGGGTCGAACACCGGCCCGTGCACCTCGAGTTCTCGTGCCGTGGCCGACACCAGCCCACCGACGAAGAGTCGTCCCGAGAGCGTGCAGCAATACACGGTGACGTCTCGGTCGGTGGCGTAGCTCGTGATCCCGCCGGCACCTTCTCGCAATCGTTCGCGCCGGGCCTTTTCTTCCGGAGTGAGATCGTCGTCTCCTCCGAGACCTTCGGCCAACAACACTTTGGGATCGGCGACCAACTTCTCGTTGCCGGTTGCAACTTCGAGAACCCACAGACAATTCACGGGATCGCTTCCGCCTCGGCTGCGCAGGAAAACGACCCGCGACCCATCGGGCGACACGCTCACGTTGCGCGGCTCACCGAGCGTGAGTCGTTGTGTGCGCGCGTATTGGCGCGGGTAGGTGTCGCCGGGATTCGTGTTCATTCGCTCGGCGCTGATCAGTTCGGGGTCACGAGGATCTTGGCGTGGGTCTCGGGATCGCCGAGATCCTTGAAGGCCTGCGGAACTCCGTCCACGGGTACTCGTCCGGTGATGAGTGGCGCAAGATCGACCTTGCCCTCGGCGATCGCGTTCAGTGCGCTACCGAATTCGATGGGTGTGTAGCCGAGTGCGAACTGCACCGAGAGTTCCTTCGAGATGCCGAGCATCGGGTGGAAGGAGTCTTGCTGCATGCAGGCACCGACCACGAGAATGCGTGCGTCCTTGGGCGCCATGCGCATCGCTTGTTCGATCATTCCGGGGACCCCAACGGCTTCGAAGATCACGAGTGGCTTGTTGCCGTCGGCTTTCCTCCATGCCTCGATCACCGGTGTCTCGCGGGGATCGACGACCACATCGGCACCGAGTTGTGCGGCGAGGGCGCGGCGCTTGGGGGAGAAGTCGGCGCCGATGATCGGACCGATTCCTTTCATCTTCAACTCCGCGATGCAGGCCAGGCCCACCGGACCGAGTCCGATGATGACTGCCGCGTCGCCTCGCTTGATGTTGCTCTTGGCGACGGCGTGCACTCCGACGGCGAGTGGTTCGGTGAGTGCCGCGAGTTCGTGCGACAAGCCATTGGGGACCTTGATCGACATCATCTCGTTGGCCACGATGCGTTCGGAGTAACCGCCCGGGTACTTGTTGGAGAAACCAACCCCGTGGATTCCTTGTTCGTCGAAGGTCACGGGGAACGACACGATGATGTCGCCCTGCTTCAGATTCGACACACCCGGGCCGACGTCGAGGACCTCACAGCAATACTCGTGGCCCATCACCATGTCGATGTGCGGTTCGAACATGACGGGTCGAGTGGCATCCGGTGGCGCATCGGCGGCGAGTTCGGCCGAGAGGCGACGACTCTCCTCGCCGTGCACGAGCAAGTGCAGATCACTTCCGCAGATTCCGCAGGCGAGCACCTTGGCGAGTACCTGACCTCCGCCGGGCACGGGCTCGGGGATGTCGTCGACTCGCAGGGACCAGTTCTTGATGACGGCGGCGCGCATGCGCAGACACTAGGTCAGCGAATGGCGCCTCGGCATCAGTGGCTGAAGTGGGCGATGGCGTCGATCATCAGATCGAACGCCGGTTCGGCGTCGATTGTCATGAGCACCTCGCAATTGGACTCGCGCACTTCCTTCAGGTCTCGCTGATCGATCAGCGTCATCCCACGTGTGTGCTCGCCGGACAGCTCGATCACCACATGCGCCTCCTGCTTGGTGAAGAGGTGCGGATGTGTGAGGGCGAGAACCGAACACGGATCGTGCACCGCCCCGCCGTCCATTCCGTGATGACGACGCATGTACGTATCGGTGAAGAACTGCATGAGATCACCGAGCACGTTCGCGAGCTGGCCTGGAAGTGCCTTCACCCGATCGATACGGGGCTGGGTGGCCCGGAACTGATGCGTGAGGTGCAAGCCCGCCATCACGAGCGGACCGCCGTAGTTGAACACGATGTCGGCGGCCTCCGGATCGACCCAGATGTTGAACTCGGCCGCCGTGGTGCGATTGCCGAACAGCCCACCACCCATGAGTGAGATGCCCGCGATGCGGTCAGCGATGTCGGGGGCGAGTCGAAGCGCAAGACCGATGTTGGTGAGGGGGCCGGTGGGCACGAGCCAGGCACCTTCGTGCGCGCGAACCGTGTCGATGATGTAGCCCACGGCGTCTTCGCTGTCGATCGTGCTCGTCGGCGCGGGAAGATCGGCACCGTCGAGGCCGCTCTCACCATGCACGTAGGTCGCGTATTGCGGGGGAGCGACGAGTGGTCGGATCGCTCCCTTGTGCACGGGAACGTCGAGACCGAGCAGGTCCTTCATCACGAGCGCGTTGTAAGTGGTGGATTCGATCGGCGCGTTGCCCGAGACCGTCGTGATGCCCAGCAAGTCGGCGTAGCGGGCAGCCACCACGATGGCCAATGCGTCGTCGTGGCCCGGATCGCAATCGAGGATGATCGTCGGCTTGCTGCTCATGTTGGTTCCCGTCCTTCGGGTGTCAGATCAGAATGTTGCCGTCGCGGTCGAGGCGGATCGAACGTCCGACCCATTCCCCATCGCACATCGCAGCGCCCACCGAGGTGTCTTCGCTCGTGCCCCACGCGCGGCCACCGTTGGGCAGACGAACCGAGGCAATGGCGCGTTCGGGTTGGCCGTCGCGATCGTGCATCACGGTGTACGCCTCGATGGTGCCCGAGCCCTCGGAGTCGCCCACGCCAACCGGGGTGCGACGCGGCAAGGCGTCGATCTGATCCTGCGGATAGTCGTGCCGGAATCCGTGCGCCGACGGCTCGGTGGAATACACCCCGAACGCGTGCTTGGTGCAATAGCCACCGTTGGCCCACACGAGACCCTTCTCGCCGGGACGCGCACGGAGTTCGTTCACCACGGTGGCGATCGCGTGCATCACGTAGTTGTTCCACGGCCCGCCGGCGAAAGGAAGCCCGCCGGTGCGCGTGAGTTGCCGATCGGGTGTAAGACCGAGCGCCGCCGCGCCGAGTTGTACGGCCGAAGGGAAACACGAATACAGATCGACGATGTCGATCTCGCCGATCGACGTGCCGGCGAGTTCGAGGACTCGCTTGCCGGCGAGTTGGATGGCCGGCGTTTCGGTGAACTCCCAACGTTCGGACACGTACTTGTGCTCGTGGCAATCCGAACCGGCCAGCGGGAACACCCATCGGTCGCGGGCGATGCCGAGCCTCTCGGCGGCCTCCACCGAGCACATGATGATCGCCGCGGACTGATCGACGTCGTTGTTCGAGTTCATGAGTTTCGGATACGGCAGACCGATCATGCGGTTGCGCGGCCCGACGGTTCGGATCTCCTCGGGTGTGAGCGCCTTGCGCAACCACGCGTTCGGGTTGGCCGCGGCAACCTCGGAGAACCTCGACCACAGGCGTCCGAGATGTTCCATGTGTTGTGCCGGGGTACGACCGGCCTTGGCGCGGATCGCCGTCTCGAACATCGGATAGATCTGCACCGGAGCCCAGATCTTTCGGCTGGTCTCGATCTCGTGGTTCATCACGAGCTCTTCGCCGAGCACGCGTTGTGGTGCGACGTCCTCGGGGACCTCGGGCCACGGCAGGTCGATGCCGGCGGCCCTCGCTCGCTTGCGGGTGCGCGAGGTTTCGCCGCCACACAACACCACGACGTCGTTGCGCCCGGCCTGGATGTCGAGTGCGGTCGTGTTCACGAGCGACTGCGGGCTGTTGCCGCCGTTGGTGGTGATGCACGTTTCGCGAGGTGAGATGCCGAGGCTGGCGGCGATGAACCGGGCCGGGTCGCGGTAACGCCAACTCAGGAACGACACCACTCGGATCGAATCGACCGAGGCGAGCGAGCCGAGTCCGGCATCGGCTCCGGCGTCACGAACCGCTCCGGCGATGAATTCAGCCGGGGCGAGAGCTTCGAGCGGATCGTCGACGCGCTGGTTGCACTGTCCGACACCGATGATCACCGGTGTGCGGGGGTCCAAAGCCATGGGGGCAACTTACGCGGTCATCGCCCCGAACGCCGAATGGTCGGGCCCGCACCGAACCCCTCCACTTAGGATGACCACATGTCGTCCTCGCTGCGTATCGCCATCGGATCCGACCACGCCGGGTACGAGTTCAAACAACACCTCGTGGCGTTCCTCACCGGGCTTGGTCACACCGTGGACGACCAGGGAACGCACTCCACCGAGAGTTGCGACTATCCGCCGATCTGCGCCGGTGTCGGACGAACCGTTCGCGATGGCAAGGCCGACTTCGGAATCGTTCTCGGCGGCAGTGGCCAAGGGGA